>NZ_JBEZMR010000019.1:0-127127 GCF_040652795.1 Micromonospora sp. NPDC048170 | reverse complement strand
CTGGGGTGGTTGGGGCCTCTGGCGCTGGCCGCGGGGCGGGCGGCCCGGCCCCCACCACCCCCACCCCCACGCAGAGTGAGCCCCCCATGCGAGCGCACTGGCAAGCCGCTCACCCCCGCCAGAGTGGGCCACTCCCACCCATGCGGGCCACACCCCCATCCCCACGCAGCCGCGCCCGTCAAGCCACGGCCCATTGGACCCCAGCCACGGAAGAACCGCCTCGACGGCGGCCGCGAGGATCCCGAGGGCGACCCCGACGGGGATCTCACACCCCGCCGGAGCGGCCTACCCGGTTCAGCGCGACAGGTCGCGGTCGTGGCCGGCGAACGGCCCGTCCGAGTAGGCGCTGCGGTAGATCGTGCCCCGCCCGGTCGGATCCGGCACGTGGGGCAGGGAGGGGGACTCGACGGACAGGGCGGAGTCGACGGACGGCGCGGAGTCGACGGACGGGGCGGGGTCGTCATCAGCCGCCTTGCCTCGCCGGGCCCGGATGACGCGGGTGACCACGAACCAGCCGGCGCCCGCCAGGCAGGCGACGATGACCACCTTCTGCAGCACCCCGGCGTATCCCTCGACCAGGTGCCAGTTGTCGCCGAGCAGGTAGCCGGCCATCACGAAGGTGCTGTTCCAGATCAGGCTGCCGAGCGTCGTGTAGACCACGAAGGTCCATACGGGCATCCGCTCCACGCCGGCCGGGATGGAGATCAGGCTGCGGAAGATCGGGATCATCCGGCCGAAGAAGACGGCCTTGACCCCGTGCCGCAGGAACCACTCCTCGGTGCGGTCCACGTCGCTGAGCTTGACCAGCGGCAGCCGCTGCGCGATCGCCCGGATCCGTTCCCGGCCGAGCGCGGCGCCGATCCAGTAGAGCGCGAGGGCGCCGAGCAGGGAACCGAGGGTGGTCCAGAAGATCGCGCTGACCACGCTCATCCGGCCCTGGCCCGCGACGAAGCCGGCGAGCGGCAGGATCACCTCGCTGGGGATCGGCGGGAAGAGGTTCTCCAGGGCGACAGCCAGACCCGCGCCGGGGCCGCCGAGCCGCTCGACCAGTCCGATGACGAAGCCGACCAGTCCGTCCTCGGGCGGCGCGGCCTTTTCGGGGGCGGAGCCGGAGGCGAGCAGGGCGTGCGCGGTACGAATCATGGCCCACACGCTACGAACCGATCCTGGGAGCCCGCCACGGGGCCGGCCCTTCGGCGCGCCCGGGAGGCCCGCGCCGGACCGGGTGTGGAAATCCTCAGGGGACCGTCAGTGGCTTGACCTGTGCGGGTGCGTCACCATCGGCCAGGCGTGATCGGCAGGAAGTCGTGATCGAGGTGGGGCGATGGGGGCGATTTCGGAACGGCCACCGTGTAGTGGGAAGTATCTCCCCTAACGGTACGGGCAGCTGCGTGCCGTTCGCCCAGGGGAGCTGGCCTGGCGCGACGAGGGCACCCTGATGGCGGCGGACGGCTTCGTCCGGCTCATCGATCCGGCGCTGCTGCCGATGGTGGACATGATCCTGCCGTCTCGTCCCGGCGCGTTGCCGGTCTTCGCCACTGCCTTGGGCGACCTGACCGTGCAGCACCAGGGCCGCCTCCTGCCCGATGATTCGGTGCTGTGCGACGACCCGGCCTTCAGCGACGACTGGGCGCGGTCAGTCGTCCTCCTCGTCGTCGCCTCGCGCCGCCGTCTCGACCTGGTCCAGCAGGGCGTCGAGCCGGGCCGCGGTGTCGGGCGGGATCTTCCCCTCGTCGGCCGCGTCGGCGAGGCGCTCCCGCAACTGCTCGACCCGCTTGGCCTGGTCCTTCTGTTTGCCTCGGCCCAGGTCGGCGAGCTTGTCCCGCAGCCCCTCGACCGTCTTGCGGTCGATCTCGCCGCGGGCGTGCGCCCAGGCGAGCGCGGCGGCGAATTCGGCGGCGATCTGCCGCAGGCTGACCGGCTCGGGGCGGGCGGTCACCGACGGCGGGGCGGAGGTCGGCGGC
Organism: Micromonospora sp. NPDC048170; assembly: GCF_040652795.1. Taxonomy (NCBI): domain Bacteria; kingdom Bacillati; phylum Actinomycetota; class Actinomycetes; order Micromonosporales; family Micromonosporaceae; genus Micromonospora; species Micromonospora sp. NPDC048170. Next base: position 125,163 of record NZ_JBEZMR010000019.1, on the reverse strand, counting down.
GGTGGCGTCGGATCGGCCGAGGTCGGGTCCGGCTTGCCGGTCGCCGGGGCCGCCGCTGGCGGCGGGCTTCCGTCGTCGCCGAGGACGAGTGTGCCGACGAGCCCGACGAGCAGCGCGACGCCGACGGCGACGAGGGCCGTGACAGGGCGGTTCCGCGACGGCCCCGGGCCGCCGGCGCCCCACCCGCTCGGGGCGGGACGGTCGCTGCGGGCGGTCACGGGGTGGTGCCCGCCCACCGGGGCCGGGTACGACACTCCGGCGCGGCCGGTGCCGGCGGGCCCGGGGTTCGGCGACGGCGGTGAACGGTCGATCAGGGTGGGTGGGTGTGCCGGCGAGGCCGCCGCGCCGGCGGTCCCGGGGGACGGGGTCAGGCCGTGAGGTACGGACAGGGTGGGCAGGATGGCCGTGGGCGGGTCGGCCTGCGCCCCGGCGACGAACCGCGCGGAGAGCTGGGCCGCGCTCGGCCGGCGCGCCGGATCGGTGGCGAGGCAGGCCAGGGTCAGCTCGGCGAGGTCGGCCGGCAGCCCGGGGACCCGTAGGGGCGGCACCGGCGGGTGCCCGGCGTGCACCTCCCGTGCGTCCGCCCAGGTCTGCACGGGCAGTGGAGCCTGGCCGGTGAGCGTGCGGTAGAGCAGTGCTCCGAGGGCGTAGACGTCGCTGGCCGGGTTCGGTGGCCCGGGCCGCATCCGCTCCGGGGCGAAGTAGGCGGGCGTGCCCATCAGCAGTTCACCCGTCTGCCCGGCGCGCGGGTGGTGCGGGCCGGCGAGCGCGGCGATGCCGAAGTCGAGCACCTTGGCGCCGGTCTCGGTGAGCATGACGTTGCCGGGCTTGACGTCGCGGTGCACCACGCCGATGCGGTGGGCGGCGGCGAGCGCGGCGGCGATCTGACCGGCCATCCGCACCGCCTCCGGCCAGGGCAGCGGGCCGGCGGTGAGCCGGTCGGCCAGGTTGTGCCCCTCCACCAACTCCATCACCAGGTACGGCACGACGACGCCGTCCAGGGTCGCCTCGGCGTAGTCGTACACCTGGGTGACGTGTGGGTGGGTGAGCCGCGCGGCGGCGCGTGCCTCGCGCTGGATGGTGGCCCGCAGCTGCGGGTCGGTGCCGAACTCCCGGGTGAGGGCCTTGACGGCGACGGGGCGGTGCAGCACCTCGTCGTCGGCGCGCCACACCTCGGACATTCCGCCGAGGCCGATGCGCTCGCGCAGGACGTAACGGTCGTGCAACCGCAGGGTGGGCGAGAACGGCGACATAGCCGTTCAGTCTGCCCTGCCGGTGGGGGCGGCCACCAGCGCGGTGCCCGCTTGCGTGCCGGTCGTCGGAATTCGGGCGCGCCGACCGGCGTGCACGCCGGTCAGGAGCAGCGCGGCGGCCAGGGTGGGCGCGCGAAGATGGCCGTCAGTGCTTGCGGGCCACGGCTCCGTACATGCTGACCTCGGCCGCCGCCGGGCGGGGCTGCGGGGCGTCCTCGGCGCGCCACTCGGCGACCGACGTGACGCCGGGCGCCACCAGCTCCAGCCCGTCGAAGAACCGGGTGAACTCGGCCCGGGTGCGCAGGTTGATCAGGCCGTGCGGGCTGCCGTTCCGGGCCGCCGCCTTCGCCTCCTGGGCGACGTGCGGGGGCAGGTGGTCGTGGGTGGCGTGCGAGGCCGCCAGGTAGCTGCCCGGCGGCAGCGCGTCGAGCAGCCGGGTGACCACGGCGTACGGGTCGTCGTCGTCTCCGACGAAGTGCAGGATCGCGACCAGCATCAGCCCGACCGGCCGGGACAGGTCGATGGTGCGCAGCAGGTCGGGGTGGCGCAGGATCTTCTCCGGTTCACGCAGGTCTGCGTCGATGTAGGCGGTGGCGCCCCCGGGCGAGCTGGTCAGCAGCGCCCGGGCGTGCGAGAGCACGATCGGATCGTTGTCGACGTAGACCACCCGCGACTCGGGGGCGGTCGCCTGGGCGACCTCGTGGGTGTTGTCGGCGGTCGGGATGCCGGTGCCGATGTCGAGGAACTGGCGGATGCCCGCCTCCCGAACCAGGTGACGCACGGCCCGCTGGAGGAAGCGGCGGTTCTCCAGGGCGGCGGTGCGGATCGTCGGGAACGACGCCGCGACCACGTCGCCGGAATCCCGGTCGGCCTGGAAGTTGTCCTTGCCGCCGAGCCAGTAGTTGTACCGGCGCGCGGGGTGGGCCACGGAGGTGTCGATGCGGTCGCTCGGGTGGGCGGGGCCGGTCGTCGCGCCCGGGGCATCGGTGGTCAAGGTAGCCTCCACGACTCTGCGCCACCCGCGACCGGGGGCGTCCGTCCACTGTCACCGGTCCGCGACCATGGTAGCCGCACCGCCACCCGGGGCGATGCCCCTGCGGCGGTCACCCCGGGTAGAGGTCGTCCAGGATCCCGCCGAGAATCTCCGGCGTACGCTCGGGCGGCTCGGCCTCCACGCAGAGCCGTTCCATCGCCACCGCATAGTGGTCGCGGTCGTCGCGCTTGTCGAGGTAGAGCGCGCTGGTGAGCTGTTCTATGTAGACCACGTCGGGCAACTCCCGGTCGCCGAAGCGCAGGATGGTGAAGGCCCCGCCCGCGGCGGCATGCCCGCCGGCGGCGAACGGGATGACCTGGAGCCGGATGTTCGGCGACCTGGTCGCCTCCATCAGCGCCACCACCTGGTCACGCATCACCCGCGGGCCGCCGATCGGCCGGCGCAGCACGGCCTCGTCCACCACCGCCCAGAGCTGCGGCGGGCTCTCGCGGTGCAGCAACCGCTGGCGCTGCATGCGCAGTGCGACCCGCCGCTCCAACTCGGCCGGCGCGGCCCGCCCGTGCCCGAGCAGCACCACCGCCCGGGCGTACTCCCGGGTCTGGAGCAGGCCGGGGACGAACTGGACCTCGTAGCTGCGGATGAGCGCGGCGGCCGCCTCCAGGCCGAGGTACGACTGGAACCAGTTCGGCAGCACGTCGCCATAGCGGTGCCACCAACCCGGGCTGTTGGCGTCGCGGGCGAGCTTGAGCAGCGCCTCCCGCTCCTCGGGCGCGGTGACGCCGTAGAGGGTGAGCAGGTCGGTGACGTCGCGCTCCTTGAAGCCGACCCGACCCAGCTCCATCCGGCTGATCTTCGACTCGGAGGCGCGGATCTCCCAGCCGGCACCCTCCCGGGTCACCCCGCTGGACTCACGCAACCGACGCAACTGGGCACCGAGCAACATGCGCAGCACGGTCGGGCCGGTCGCCGGACCGCCCTCGGCGGGACCCATCGCCACTGCCGACCTCCACACGCCGGTTCGTGTCGACCAGGCACCCCCGCGCGGCCGACGTGTAAGCATGCCATGAACCGTGAGTGAGGTGAACTCCTTCGGAAACGGACGATCGGCCGTGTCGACGGGGCGGGATCAGGCGATCAGGTTGTCGAAGTCGCCGTCACGGGCGCCGAGCACGAAGGCGGCGATCTCGTCCGCCGTGTAGATCAACGCCGGGCCCTCGGGGTGCCGGGAGTTGCGCAGGGCGATGCCGGCGCCACCGGGCAGTTCGGCCAGCTCGACGCAGTTGCCGCTGGGGTTGCTCCGGCGACTCTTCTGCCAGTCGAGCGGGGGCAACTGGGTGGTGGGAACGCCGTTCGGAGGCTGCTGCATGGGGCGTCTTTCTCTCGCGAGCCCCACCGACGCCGGGCGATGGTGCCTGGTGAGGGGCGCACGGCATCGACGAGAGGCTTCCTGCACGTGCATCTGCTATTGCATCTGCATCGGACAGCGAGCATGATAACGCACATGGACGGTGCCCATCCGTTCACTCAGAGTTACCCGGACCTGGGCTGCCGCCAGGAAAGACAGGACCCGGCACGGGGCGCGGACCATCGCGCGGGGGCCGGAGACATCGTGGTGATGGGAGGTCCCGTGCCGGATCCGATGACCATCGCGTCCGGCATCTGTGCCGCCGGGGCACTCGTCACCTCCTGGCAGCTACGACGCCGCGCGATCCAGGCCGAGGTCGAGATCAGGCACCTCCAGGCGGAGCTCGCCGCCGAGCGGCACGCCGCCAGCCACGACCCCCTCACCGGCCTGCCCAACCGCCGCGCGTTCTACCGCTTGGCCGCCACGCTGCTCACCGACGCGGCCGGGCAGCCGCTGATCGCCGTGGTGCTCGACCTCGACGACTTCAAGCAGATCAACGACCGCTACGGGCACTCCGCCGGCGACCAGGTGCTGGTCAGCGTCGCCCAACGGCTCGCCGCCTTCGCCGGGGACAACCTGGTCGCCCGACTCGGCGGCGACGAGTTCGCCGGCCTGCTGGCCACCCCGACGATCGACCGGCGGTGGATCGAGCGCGCCACCCGACGGCTCTGCGACAGCCTCGCCGCGCCGATCCCGCTGGGCGGGCTCACCGTCCAGGTGACCGCCTCCGTCGGGCTCGCCCCCGTCACCGGGCCGGGGCAGCTCACCGAGGCGCTCGACCGGGCCGACGCCGCCATGTACCGGGCCAAGAGCCTCGGGACGGCCCGCCCGACCCGGCAGCTCGTCGACACCGCCCACCTGGCGGAGTGCTGAACGCGACGCCTTTCGACGTGTCTCGCGCCGATTGACGGGTATGCCGACAGGGTCAGCGCCGCACCCGCCCGAGAGGGGAAACCACCGTGGCGAGCATCCGGGCCCTGGTCCTGAACTGCACCCTCAAGCGGTCCCCCGCCCCGTCGAGCGCCGAGGTGCTCGGGCGCGAGGTGCTCGACGCCCTCGCCGTACAGGGCGTGGCGGGCGACCTGGTCCGGGTCGTCGACCACGACGTGCGGTTCGGGGTCTCCACCGACGAGGGCGACGGCGACGGCTGGCCGGCCATCCGGTCCAGCCTGATGGCCGCGCAGATCCTCGTCATCGCCACCCCTATCTGGCTCGGCCAGCCGTCGGCCGTGTGCAAGATGGTCCTCGAACGACTCGACGCCGAACTCTCCGAGACCGACGCCGAGGGCCGCCTGCTCACCTACGGCAAGGTGGCCGGGGTCGCGGTCGTCGGCAACGAGGACGGCGCGCACCACACCATCGGCCAGGTGCAGCAGGCCCTCAACGAGGTCGGGTTCACCTGCCCCGCGGCAGCCGCCACCTACTGGGTCGGGGAGGCGCTGCACACGGTGGACTACATCGACGCCCGGCCCAAGCCCGACACCACCGGCCGCACCACGAAGGCGCTGGCGCTCAACAGCGCACACCTGGCCCGACTGCTGGCCGAGCAGCCGTATCCGCCGCCGGACGCCCGCGCCGCCGCCGGCCCGAGCCGCGAGCCGGACTGACGGTCAGCGCCAGCCGTAGCCGGCGCGCAGGACCTGCCCGACCCGATCGAAACGAGCCCGGTCGAGCACCGCTCCCTCCCGGCGGATGCTGTCCTCCCGCATGGTCAGCACGCGGTCCAGCCGCACCCAGCTGCGCCGGTTGTCCCGGTCCCACTCGCCCGGACCGAGCGCGAGCCAGTGCCGCTGGCCGTCGCGCTCGCTCTGGCTGGAGAGCATCAGCCCGAACAGGGTCCGGCTGTGCCGGCCCACCACCAGCACCGGGCGGTCCTTGCCCTGGCGCGGGTCGTCCTCGTACGGCACCCAGGTCCAGACGATCTCGCCCGGGTCGGCGTGCCCGTCGAGCTCCGGGGCGTACGCCAGTTGCCGGCGCTGCAACGCGGCGACCTGGCGGCGCCGGGCGACCTGTGCCGGGCCGGGCCCGGGCCGGCGGGGCGACGGGATGACGGCGCCGATGCGGGCCGCCACACTCCTGAGAAGACCTGCCACGACCGGCAGCCTATCCCCCGCCGGACCACCCGGCCCCCGCACCACCTGCCCGGTTTCCGGGAGGAACTGCGGGAGCTGCGCCAGGTCCGTGAGTAGTAACATCGGTGCCGTCGCCGGCGTCATCGGCGTCGCGGTCGGCGTGACGACCGGCCGCACCCCTGCCGCCGCTTCGCCATCACGTCAGTCACAGGAGTCGACATGACCGGTGTGAACCGCCCCGACCACCACGCCACCAGTCCCGGGCTCGTGGTCTACGGCACCGGCTGGTGCCCTGACGTGCGGCGCAGCCGGGCACTGCTCGACGCCGCCGGCGTCACCTATCACTATGTCGACGTCGAGCAGGACGAAGCCGCCACCACGCTCGTCCGGCAGCTACAGCACGGGCGCCGACGCATCCCCACGCTGCTGTGGCCCGACGGCACGTTCCTGGTGGAGCCGACGGATGAGGACCTGCGGAACCATCTCGCCCAGCGAGAGGCAGGATCCGACACCCTCGACCGCTGACGACCCGCCGGACACGGGTGCCCGCCGCGAGGAGTAGGCCCGCTTGTCGTGGCCGGGCCGACGTGCCGGGTTGGCCGTGCGACCGCCCGGGTCACGGCGTCAGGTTGGGGATGTCGAACCAGGAGAACGGCATCCACGGCAGGTTGCGCAGCACCGTGCTGTAGAGCAGGAAGAAGGCAATGTACGCCGCGTAGATCCAGGGGGGCAGGCGCAGCGCGGGCAGTTCGCGTCCGAGCCAGGCCGAGGCGAGGAAGCGTACGCCGAGGTATGCCACGAACGGCACCGCGACCAGCGCGGCCAGGTGGTGGCGAGCGGCCTCGACGAGGTCGCCGTGCAACAGGTAGTAGAACATGCGGGTGCCGCCACAGCCCGGGCCGTTGATGCCGGTGAGGGAATGCCACAGGCAGGGCCCGGTCGGGTCGGCAACCCGGTCGGTGGGATCGAACCGCAGCACGAATCCGACTGCCGCAGCCAGCACCGCGGCGCCGATCACCGATGCCCCGCGCCGCATCATCCGGTCGGGCGCTGCCGTGACCTGACGCACCAGTAACCTCCTCGCCGCGCCGTTGGGGGGCGCCACCCGAGCCGTCGCCGTCATGACCGCGCCGTGACGCCTGACGACACTACTACTACCGGGCCATAGTAGATGGCTTGCCAACGGGGGCCGCCGCGGGATGCCCCGCGTCGCCATCCGCCGTTCGGGATCAGAGCGCTGCGGACCGGACACGGGGGCACGGAGTGATCTTCAAGGCATTGCCGGCGCTCAGCGAAGGCCCCGACGGCCAGGCGCGGCGCTCGTCGAGGCGGGCGCACCTGGGGCAGGTGCACCACCGAGACAGCGCCGCACAGGGCACCGAACGGGTCGCTGCGGATAATCGCTTGCCGCGCACGGTCGACTCCGGGAGGGTGTCGTCCATGACGTTCTGACGGACAGCATCCCCGTTGCTCAGAGGCCGCGGCACCGACCGGTGCCGCGATGCCGTCCGTCCATTCCCGTCTCGGTGAGAAGCGAGCGTCCTTGTCTCAGCACCAGTCCCTGCCGCAGTCCGTCCCGGCCACCGTCACCGTGTTCGCCTCCCCCACGAGCTGGATCGAATCCGACGCCCTCGCCCAGTGCCAGCAGGTGGCCGCCCTCGACGGCATGATCCACGTCGCCGCCATGCCGGACCTGCACCCGGGTAAGGGCGCGCCCATCGGCGCCGCCATGGTGTCGACCGTGTTGTACCCGTTCCTGGTGGGCTCCGACATCGGCTGCGGCATCGCCGTGTTTCCCATCAGGCTCAGGCGTGCCGTGCCGGAGCGGCTCGCCGCCCGGTTCCCCGACCTCGACCGCCCGCTCGACCCCGAGCAGGACGCCGACGACCCCGCCTGGGACGTCGTACGGGGTGACATCCCCGCCGGTCACGTCGAGGGACTCGGGACGGTCGGTCGGGGCAACCACTTCGTCGAGTTGGCGCGCGTCGGGACCGTCTTCGAGCCGGGTCACGCGAGCCGTCTCGGGCTCGACGCCGGCGACCTCGTGCTCGTCGTCCACACCGGTTCCCGAGGGCTGGGCGAACGGATCCTGCGGACACACACCGAGCTCCACGGCGCGGGTCCCGCCCCTGATCCCGCCGCCTACCTGGCCGCGCACGACGACGCCGTACGGTGGGGGTCGCTCAACCGGCGGCTGCTCGCCGCCCGGGTCGCGCACGCCCTGGGGGCCGAGCCCACCGAGCCCGTCGTCGACCAGTGCCACAACCTGGTCGAGATCCGCGACGGGGTCTACCTGCACCGCAAGGGCGCGGCGCCGGGTGACGGCCGCGACGTGCTCGTCGCCGGCACCCGCGGCACCCCCTCCTACCTCGTGGCCGCCCATGCCGGCCCGGACGCCAACCACTCCGTGGCGCATGGCGCGGGCCGCAAGATGTCGCGCGCCGACGCCCTGCGCCGGAGCCGGGCCAAGCACACCGTCGAGGAACTGCGGCGCACCCCGGTGGGGTCGCTGGTGGTGTGCGGCGACCGTCAACTGCTCTTCGAGGAGGCGCCCACGGCCTACAAGCGCATCGAACGGGTGATCACCGACCTCGTCGACCACGGTCTGGCCACGCCCGTGGCCACCACCGTCCCCCTGGTCACCTACAAGACGCCCGAGGTCGGATCCACCGCCCGGCCCGACCGCCGCGACGACCGCCGCAGGCGGGGCCGGTCATGAACCTCCACCTGCTCATGTCCGCCGGGCGCGGCCCGCAGGAGTGTGCCTGGGCGTTGGCCCGCCTGTTGCACCGCCTGGAAGCCGACGCCGGCCGGCGGGGCCTGACGACCCACCGGATGCAGACCGTGCCCGGTGACCGGTCCGGCACCTACCGGTCGGCGCTGCTCCGGATCTCCGGCGGCGGCGCCGAGGCGTTCGCCGCCTCGTGGACCGGCACCCTGTGCTGGCAGGCACCCAGCCCCTACCGGGCGGGCACCGGCCGGAAGAACTGGTACGTCGTCTCCCGACTGTGCCAGCTCGACAGCCCGGCCACGACGTTCCTGGAAGCGGACGTGGAGATCGTCGCCTGCCGTACCGGCGGCCCCGGCGGCCAGCACCGGAACAAGGCCAGCACGGCGGTACGGGCGACCCACCGTCCCTCGGGCGTCGTCGTCGTGGTCGACACGGAACGGCAGTTCAGCCTCAACCGTCGCCTCGCCCTCCAGTTGCTGCGACAGCGCGTCGCGCGCGGCGACGAGAGCGCGGAGCGCGCCGTGGTCACGGCCCGATGGCGCATCCACGACGAGCTCGTACGCGGCGACCCCACCCGCGTCGAACGCCCGCGACCGTCGGGACAGGAAACGGCCCCACCGCGGCGGACACGGCAACGCCGGGGGCGCCCGTCAGCGTCGTGAGCGGTGGGTTTCCGGCGTCGTCAGAACCGTCACCCGGTGTTCCTCGGGGTGGCTGCCGAGTGCGCACAGCTGGATCGTCAGTGCCGAACAGCGCCCGGTACGGAGGCGTTTCTGGCACCGTCGAAGGGGTCCACCCGTACCGTGGCCGGTCAGGAGACACATGGTGGCCGACGCAGCCGTGCACCACAGGACCGTCAAGGTCGACGGGATCACGATCTTCTACCGCGAGGCCGGTCCGCCGGACGCGCCCGTGGTGCTGCTGCCGCACGGCTACCCCTCGTCGTCGTTCCAGTTCCGCAACCTCCTGCCCGCCCTCGGTGACAGGTGGCGGGCGATCGCGCCCGACCACCCCGGCTTCGGCTACAGCGACACGCCCGATCCCCGCAGGTTCGCGTACACCTTCGACGCCTACGCCGACCTGCTCCGGCGCTTCACCGAGGCGATGGGGCTGACCCGCTACATCATCTATCTCCAGGACTACGGCAGCCAGTTCGGGTTACGCCTGGCGATGTCCGCCCCGCAGCGGGTGGCCGGTCTCGTCATCCAGAACGGCGACATCTACGAGGACCAGCACGGCCCCAGGTACGAGCCGCTCAAGCAGTTCTGGCGCCAGCCGACCGACGAGGGCCGCGACCGCCTCGCCGCCGCCGTCAGCGAGGAGGGCTTCCGCGGCGAGTTCCTGGGCGAGCTGCCGGACCGGCTGACCGACCGGGTGAGCCCGGACCTGTGGCGGCTCTCCGCCGCCCTGCTGAATCCGCCCCGACGCGCCGCCCTGGTCCGCCTCCTCGCCGACCAGGGCAGCACCCTCGCGTGGTTTCCCCGCCAGCAGGAATACCTGCGCCAGCACCGACCGCCCACCCTCATCGTCTGGGGGCCGCACGACGGCTACATGCCCGAGGGCGCGGCACGCGCGTACCTGCGGGACCTGCCCGACGCCGAACTTCACCTGCTCGACGGCGGGCACTGGCTGCTGGAGACGCACCTCGACGAGGTGGTGCGGCTCGTGCGGGACTTCCTCGGACGGGTCCACACCTGACCGCCCTGTCGCGGCGGATGGGCGGACCGCGGGCGCTCTACGTGAGACAGGCGAGGAGTTCCTGGTATGCCTCGTCCACCCTGCCGTGCTCGGTGCGCACCACCCTGGTCCCGGGCCGGCTGGCGACCACGGCGAGCAGCCGGTCGTACATCGCCGCCAGCTCGGCGGCACCGCCCTGCCGGTCGAGCTGGCGCTGGGCGTCGAGGTGCGCCGGGTCCGTGGAGGTACGGCTGCGTTCGGCGAACCGCCACAGCGCGTTCTCCCTGCCGTCCAGCAGGACGATCTCGTGGAACTCGGCGCCGGTCTCCTGCGCCACGAACCCGGCCTGCTCGATGAACTCGGGGCGGCCGAGGAACTGCGGGATGATCACGTCGTGGCGACTGGCCAGGTGCGCCCGGGCCGCCGCCAGGGCGACGGCTCGGGCGAGGAGCCCGGCGGGACCGGCTTGATCGCGCCACCGCCCGATGAGGTCACGAATCAGGTCGATGTCGAGGTCGAGCGCGAGGGGGTGGTCCTCGACGTACCGGCGGGCCAGCGTCGACTTGCCGCACCCGGGCGGCCCGTTGAGCACGATCAGGCGGGGCACCGGCGGGGCAGCCGGTGGGACGTACGTCACGACACACCTCCTCGGTCGGCCCGGCACGACGCCCGTTCGGACGCCCATGATGGTACGTCCACAGGCCGCCAGCCGAGCCCCCGTGCGACGCGGGCCGGCCCCGAACCGGGGCGGCCCGCGTCGTAACCGGCAGGTCAGGAGGCGTCAGGTTCCGTGGTTGCCGGTCGCGCGACGGCGGTCGTGAGGGCCCGCAACTCGGGAGCCATCGTGGCTTCGGGAGGTTCGCGACGCAGTTCGCGTAGCAGCCCGACGACCATGCCGACCATCACGAACAGGAACGGCAACGCGGCGAGAATGGTCAGCGACTGCAGGGCGGACAGCCCGCCGGCGAGCAGCAGCACCACCGCCACCAGGCCGGTCAGCACGCCCCACATCGAGACCAACCAGGCCTTCGGCTCCAGGCTGCCGCGGGAGGAGAGCGTGCCCATCACCACCGAGGCGGCGTCGGCGCCACTGACGAAGAAGAGTCCCACCAGCACCATCACCAGGATCGCGGTGACGGTGAAGAACGGGAACTCCCGCAGGACCGCGAAGAGCGCCGCCTCCGGGCTCTCCTTCACCGCGGCAGACAGGTCGGTACCGCCGAGTTGCAGGTCGATGGCGGTACCGCCGAACACCGAGAACCAGACGAGGCTGACGAGGCTCGGAATGGCCACCACCCCGAGGACGAACTGGCGGATGGTGCGGCCCTTGGAGATACGGGCGATGAACGCGCCGACGAACGGGGTCCAGGAGATCCACCAGGCCCAGTAGAAGAGGGTCCAGCCCGCCATCCACTGCTCGCCGCCGAAGGCGCCGGTGCGGAAGCTCATCGGGATGAGGTCGTAGAGGTACGCACCGGTCGACGCGGTGAGCGTGTTGAGGACGAAGACCGTCGGGCCCACCACGAGCAGGAAGAACATCAGCGCCACCGCGAGCACCATGTTGGTGTTCGAGAGGAACTGGATGCCCCGCTTGACACCCGTGACGGCGGATACCACGAACGCCACGGTGAGCACCGCGATGATGCCGATCGCCAGCGGCGTGGACTTCGGCACGTCCCAGAGGTTCGTCAGGCCGCTGTTGATCTGGAGGGCACCCAGGCCGAGGGAGACGGCCGATCCGAACAGCGTCGCGAAGATCGCGAAGATGTCGATGGCCCTGCCGGGTCCCCGGTCGGCGCGCTCCCCGATGAGCGGGAAGAAGGCGCTGCTGATGAGGCTGCGCCGGCCCTTGCGGAAGGTGAAGTAGGCCAGCGTCAGACCCACCACGGCATAGATCGCCCACGGGTGCAGCGCCCAGTGGAAGAAGGTGTACTCCATCGCCTCCCGCGCGGCCTGCTGGGAGTTCGGTTCGTTGAGGCCGCGCGGCGGGGTTCCCAGGTGGGACAGCGGCTCGGCGGCACCCCAGAACATCAGGCCGATGCCCATGCCTGCGCTGAACATCATCGCCACCCAGGAGACGGTGGAGAACTCGGGCTTGTCGTCGTCGCGGCCGAGCTTGATCCGGCCGTACCGGCTGAGCGCCAGCCAGATCGACAGCACCACGAACCCGGCGCTGGCCAGCACGAAGACCCAGCCGAAGGAACGGACCACCCAGTCGAGCGCGGTGCCGGTGACCGAGGCGAGGTTGTCGGTGGCCACGATGCCCCACCCGACGAAGAGCACGGACACCGCGGCGGCGACGCCCAGCACCGTCCGGTCGATACCCTGCGGACGGCGGTCCGGCGGGGGTGGCGCGTCGCCGGGTGTGGGGTTGTCGTCGGTTGCCGGACCTGCGGCAGACACGGTCATGGTCTGTGGACCTCCGTGGGCTTCCGGGCACGCAGGCCGCGTTCCCGGCGCCGCGCGCGCCGGTCGGCCCGCATCTCGGGTTGTCCCGCGCCCCGTCTGGGCGCCCGGGAACTCGGAAAGTTGTCGCCGGCAGGGCTGACGTCGTCGGGCGAACGGGCAGGCCGCCGGAGCCGACTGCCACTGGTGCCGGTGACGGTCGGCGACCACTCTCGGTGTCGATGTTGGAGGTGACCATGCGGTCGCATGACAGTCCTGTGACAATGCACTCCGGCGCTGATCAGACAGGGCTGGGCACCGCTGACGCAGCGGAGCCACGGGCGGTGGTGACGACGGCCCGCCGAGCGGGCACAGTGAAGCGGTGACGACCGACATCAGCACCCCCGTGGCCCACTACGCCGACCGCCTGCACGCCGTGATCGGCGACAGGCACCACGTCGCCTCCCCGCTGGGCGCATGGCTGTTGCTGGCGCTCGCCGCGCCGGCCGCCACCGGCCCGACCCGCGCGGCTCTGGAGGAGGTGATCGGCACCGACGCGGTGACCGCCGCCGAGGCCGCCCGTGCCCTGCTCGCGGAGCCGCACCCGCTGGTGCCCTCGGCGACCGCGTTCTGGCACCGGCCCGAAGCCGGGACCGCCGGGCTGGACGGGTGGCGGGCGACCCTGCCCGGGCCGACCGCCACCGGGCCGCTGCCGGACCAGGCCGGGCTCGACGCGTGGGCCCGCGAGCACACGCTCGGCCTCATCGAGGCGTTCCCCCTGGCGGTCACCCCGCAGGTGCTGCTGGTCCTGGCGAGCGCCCTGGCCACCCGGGTCTCGTGGGCGGACCCGTTCGAGGTGGCGCCGGCCGGGGCGCTCGGGTCCCACAGCGCCTGGGCCGGCAGGCTGAGCCGGGTGTTGCGCAGCCCGGGACACGGCCACCGCTGCTGGATCGCCGACACCGCGTGGGCCGGCACCGTCGCCGTGCACGCCGCCCCGGCGCGGACCGCCCACCGCGCGGCCGGACTGCTGGTGGTCTCCGTCGCCGCGGCGCCCGACGTGCCGGCCGGGTACGTCCTCGCGGCGGCCCACGAGATGGCGTCGGCCGCCGCCGGCACGCCGGAGCGCGACCTGCCGGCACAGCGGCGGTCGCTGTTCGACCTCCCGCTGGGCGAGGGCCCGCTGTGGACGCTGCGCGAGGAAGACACCTACACGTACGCGCCGGACGGCCGGGAGGAGCGGACCAGCGCCGTGCTGCCCTGCTGGTCGGCCCGCAGCCAGCACGACCTGACCGCGCCCGGACTGGGCTTCCCCGACGTCGCAGGGGTGTTCGGCGAGCTGCTGGAGTCGCCGGGGCTCGACTTCGACGCGGCCCAGACGGCGATGGCCCGCTACGGCCGGTACGGCTTCGAGGCGGCCGCCGTCACCGCTCTCGGCTCGGCGGTCAGCGTGCCGCCGGAGGGGGTGGCTCGGATCGCCGAGTTGCGCTTCGGCCACCCGTACGCCGTGGTGGCGGTCGCCACCGACCGCCCGGCCGGCGGCGCGACCGGCCCGTGGCACGGCGTGCCGGTCTTCTCCGCCTGGGTCGCCGACCCGGAGGAGCTGCCGGAGGCCGACGTCGCGGACCGCTACGAAGGCCGGTGACCCGGGACGCTGCCCCGGATCAGGGGGTGTGCGGTTCGGCCATCGCGACGGCGATCTTGCGGGGGCCGGTGAACGGCTCCCGCCCGTGCGCGGCGGTCATGTTGTCCACGACCAGCACGTCGTCGCGCTGGTAGTCGAAGCGGACGCTGGCCGCCCGGTACGCGGCCCGCAGGTGGTCCACGACGTCGGCGGGAATCTCGCCGCCGTCGCCGTAGTAGGTGTTGGCCGGCAGCCCCTCGGTGCCGAACATGGCCAGCAACCCCTCCTGGAGGTCCTTGGCCAGCGTGCTCACGTGGAAGAAGGTGGCGTGGTTGAACCAGCGCGGGATGTCCGAGCCGGGCCGGTGGTGCACGACGTCGCGCATCGCGCGGGTACGCAGCCCGTCGGCACCCCGCCACTCCAGCTCGATTCGGTTCGCCGCCGCGTACGCCTCGACCTCGGCACGGTCGTCGGTGCCGAACACGTGCTGCCACGGGGTGCCGAAGTCGCCGTGGAAGTTGCGTACCACCATCCAGCGACGGTTGACGAACTCCTCGCGTACCGCCGGGTCGATCTCGGCGTACACCCGGCGGACGTCGGCGAGCGGGGTCGCGCCCTGCGTCTGCGGTGGGGCGATGCAGTAGAAGAACAGCGTCAGCGGCCAGCGGGCCTGGTACGAGTTCTCGTTGTGCAGGAAGATCTCCTCGTTCGGCGGGTAGTCCGTCGAGGTGTAGACCCGGCCGGCGATGGCGTGCCGGGGCGACGACCGCTCGGTGTAGGCCAGCGGCTCACCGGACAGCGCCCGCACCGCCCGGTCGAAGCCCTCGACCCCGCCCACTTCGAACCCGCGGAACAGCAGCGCACCGTGTTCCACGAGGCTCGCGCGCAGTTCGGCGCGGCGGGCGGCGATCAGGTCGGTCAGCTCGCGGCCGTCGTTCTCGACGACCACCGGCAGTGTGGCGCTCCGATCACTCATGTTCTCACTCCTGTCGTCGCCGCCGGGTGCGGGCGAGGGTGGCCGCGCCGGCGGCGGGATGGCGATGGCAGGCAGCTCAGCCGTGGTAACGGGAGGTCGCGTCGGTGTGGGCCGCGGCGAGGTCCGCCCGGATCAGGGCGAGCAGCTCGGGCAGTCGTTCGTTGAGGAAGAAGTGCCCACCGTCGATCTCGTACGGGGTGTAGCCAGCGGCGCTGTGTTCCCGCCAGCCGTCGCGGTGGTCCCGGGTGACGGTGTGGTCGTGGCGACCGCTGAACGCCACGATCGGCATCGGTAGCGGCTCGTCCGGGGTGTAGCGGTAGGCGTCCACCCGACCGAAATCGGCGCGCAGCATGGGCAGCAGCAGCTCGACCAGCTCAGGGTAGTCCCGCAGCCCGGCCGCCGGTCCGCCGCCCGCCTCGACGCG
This sequence comes from Micromonospora sp. NPDC048170, assembly GCF_040652795.1. NCBI lineage: Bacteria > Bacillati > Actinomycetota > Actinomycetes > Micromonosporales > Micromonosporaceae > Micromonospora > Micromonospora sp. NPDC048170. The sequence continues at coordinate 109,625 of NZ_JBEZMR010000019.1, read as the reverse complement.
GCGCAGCAGCTCGTCGTCGTCCACCCGGGACAGCCCGTCGAAGTGGCTGGCCGCGGTGACGTGCGGGGCGCGGGCGCCGCCGACGTAGAGCCGCAGTGGCAGCGGACGCCCGGCTCGGCGCAGCTCGCGGACCACCTCGAAGCCGACCCGGCCGCCCATCGAGTGGCCGTAGATCGCGTACGGGCCACGGACCCGGTCGGCGATGGCGTTCGCGACGTCGGCGATCCGGAACGCCGGGTCCTCGCTGATCCGGTTCTCGCGGCCGGGCAGTTGCACCGGGAGCACCTCGACGTCCGGGCTGAGCCCCTCCTGCCAGCGCCGGAAGACACTCGCGCCCCCGCCCGCGTACGGCAGGCAGAACAGTTGTACCGGCGCCGTGTGCCAGCCGCCGGCGGAGAGGAACCAGGTCACCGCGCGCCTTTCAGAGTGGTTCGTTCCAGTACCGCTGGCGCTGGAACGAAGGTGGGTGGTCGGGCCGGGGCGCGCCGTGGGGTGCGGCGCGCTCCGGCCCGTGACGGGCCGGCCACGATCGGCCCGCTCGCGATGGTCCACGACGGGCCTCATGAAGTCCCTATAGATTCACGATGGCAGCATAAGGCTCGATGCCTGACCGTGGAGATCCACGTGAGCTGCCGCCGCGGCGCGTGATCAGGCGGTGACGGGCTGGCCGGTCAGCCGTCGTACGGCCGGGGGATCGGCTGGGTCATGCCGTCGAAGTCCCGGGGCAGCCGGGCGACCATGTCGTGGAACTCGTCGACGGTGACGGCCTCCCGCAGGGTGGCGAAGACCGCGCCCGTGCCGGCTCGGGCGGTGGTCTCGTCCACCCCGGCCCGCTCCCCCACCCGGCGCACGAAGTCGGCCGGGCCGAGCGCGTCCGCCGGGCCGCCGGCGGGGCCGGCCCCCGTGAGGTAGCCGTCCAGTTGGTCCGGGAGACGGCCGGCCGGGTCGCCGTCGGCACTGGCACCCATCCGTTCCACCATGGTCTGCAACACGGCGCGGGCGATCGTGGCGGCCTGCGTGGTGGGCAGTCCGGCGCGGCGGGACACCGCGTCGACGAATAGGGGAAACCGCACGGCAGCCTCCTGTCGTCACCGGCCCCGCGCTTACCCGCGCCCGGCGCCGGCAAACGGTCTCCCCTACCAGGGAGAACGTGTGCCGGCCGGATCGTCGGCGAGGACGTCGAGCAGCAGCGCGGCGGTCCAGCCGAACGCGGGTGAGCCGAGCCCGGCGCCGGTGTCGGGGTGGAAGTACTCGTGGCAGCCCGAGCGGGCCACCAGCTCGATCATCGAGGCCCGCAGGCCGGCGGCCAGGTCGGGGCGGCCGTGGCGAAGCAGCCCCCGGCGTACCAGCCAGTTGATGTTCATCCAGCTCGGCCCGCGCCAGTAGCGCAGCGGCTCGAAGTCCGGCGCGGTGCGGTCGTGGCTGGGCAGCGGCCGGTCCATCCGGGCCGCCAGCCCGAAGCGCGGCGAGCAGGCCTCGGCGACCAGCGCCGACACCTGCCGGGCGGGCAGGTCGGGCAGGATCAGCGGGGCCAGGCCGAGCACCGTCCGGGCCGGCACGAGGCGGTCGGTGCGCAGGTCCCGGGGGTGGAAGGTGCCGGTCGTCGGGTCGTACAGCCGGCGCACCAGGGCCTCGGTGATCCGTGCGGCGCGTTCCCGGTGCGCGCCGGGGTCGGCGCCCGCCAGCGGCGCGATCCGGGCGAGGGCGTGCTCCGCGGCGCCCATCGCCGCGTTGACCAGCGGGCACTCCACCAGGAACGGATGCCGGTCCGCCAGGCCGTCGTCGCGGTAGCGCTGCTCGCGGTAGGACGCCACGATCGCGACGTAGCGCGCGTAGTCGAGGTCCGTGGGGCGGTGCGCGGCGTCGGCGTGCGCGGTGTCGTGCCGGCGGTACGCGCGCATGACGGCCGCGTCGGCCGGCACCGCCGCCATCGGCGCGTCCCAGGCGGGACTGTTGTCCAGCCCGGACTCCCACGGGTGCACGACGCAGGCCAGCCCGCCCCCGCCGACGTCCCGACGGGTGGCGAGGTAGTGCTGCTGGGCCACCAGCCGGGGATAGAGCCGGCGCAGCGCCGCCCGCCCGGCCTCGGAGGGGCACCGCCGGTACGCCAGCCAGGCGGCGGGCGCGTGCACCGGCGGCTGGATCAGCCCGGAGGTGGCGGCGGCCGGGGCGCCCTCGGCGAGCGCCGAGGCCCAGAACTGCGGGCCGGGGAAGTACGAGCCGACCCGCAGCGCCGGGTTGAACACGATGTGCGGCACCCGCCCGTCGGCCCACTGGGCCCGGAACAGGCTCGCCAGCTCCCGCCAGGCGCGGTCGGGGCGGACGTGGGACCAGCCGATCGCGATGAACGCCGAGTCCCAGCTCCACTGGTGGGGGTAGAGGGTGCGGGAGGGCACGGTGTGGTCGTGTTCCCAGTTGGCGTTGAGGGTGGCGACGGCGAGCCGACGCAGGGTGGCGACGTCGCGGGCGGTGCCGGTGGGTGGGCCGCCGGCGGTGTCGGTGCTCATGCCGCCGCCTGTCGGGGCAGCGCGTGGCGCAGCACGGTGGCCGCCTGGTGCAGGGCGCGTACGGGGTCGCCGCGCAGCCGGCACTCCAGCGCCAGCCAGCCCCGGTAGTCGATCTCCAGCAGGGTGCGGACCAGCGCTGGCCAGTCGAGGTGACCCGCGCCCGGCTGGAGCCGGTTGGAGTCGCTGACCTGCACGTGAGCGAGGTACGGCGCGGCGGCGCGCAGCGCCCGGTGCACGTCGTCCTCCTCGATGTTCATGTGGAACGTGTCCGCCACCACCCGCACGGAGGGCAGCCCGACGCTCGCGCAGAGGGCGACCGCGTCGTCGAGCCGGTTGACCATGTGGTCCTCGTACCGGTTGAGCGGTTCCAGGAAGAGGGTGACCCCCTCGGCGCGGGCGTGCTCCCCCAGCTCGCCCAGGGCGTCGACGAGCACCTGGCGGTCGCCGGCGGGTGAGCGGGGCGGCTCGAACGGCGGCAGTCGCCGGGAGAACATCCCCCACGCCGCCGGGGTCATCGCGCCGAGGCCGCCGAGTTCGGCGATCACCGAGAGCTGGGAACGCAGGTTGCGCACCGCGTCGCGGGAGCGCTCGGGGTCGAAGTCGCCGATGAAGTGGTCCATCTCCACGCAGACGGTGGGCATGACCACCCCGGCGGCACGGGCCCGGCGCAGCTCGGGCAGCCGGCGGGCGAGGCCGAGATCCCCTCGGCCGCGCAGCTCGATCGCGTCGTAGCCGAGCGCGGTGGCGAGCGCGTACTTCTGGATCAGGTCGGCGCCCGGCAGGAGCTGTTCCTGGCAGGCCAGTGGAATCGTCATCAGAACCTCAGCACCACTTGGAGGACGTCAGCGTCACCGCGGTCGAGCAGCGCGAGCGCGTCGGCCACCGCGCTCGCGTCGACGACGTGGCTCACCAGCGGCAGCGGGTCGACGCTGCCCTCGGCCACCAGGTCCATGAAGGTGTGTGCGACGCGGGCACCGGTCCACCGGCCGGCCATGCCGGGCGCCGGGGTCGGCCCGGACACCTGGGCCGCCACCAGCTGGATCCGGTTGTGGTGGAACTCCTCACCGAGGCCGAGCCCGTCGGCGTGCCCCTGGTAGAAGCCGGCGGCCACGACGCGGCCGGCGTGGGTGGTGGCACGGATCGCCTCGTGCAGCGCCGGGTACGCCCCGGACAGCTCCAGGCAGACGTCCGCGCCCCGGCCCCCGGTGGCCTGGCGCAGCACGGCCGAGGCCGACTCGGCGCCCGCGTCGACGACGATCCGGGCGCCGAACCGGCCGGCGTGCGCGAGGCGGGCGGGCACCCGGTCGACGGCGACCACCCGCGCGCCGGAGAGGACGGCGAGCCGGGTGGCGAGCAGCCCGATGACGCCCTGCCCGAAGACCGCGACCCAGTCGCCCAGGTGCAGGTCGCCGGCGAGCACCGCGGTGAGGGCGATCGCCCCGGGGCGGGCGAAGACCGCCGCGAGGGGGTCCAGCCCGGTGGACAGCGGATGCACCGTGTCGGCGGGCACGACCGCCTCGGCACGGTGCCCCCAGATTCCCCAGACGACCTGCCCGGCCCGCCGGTCGGCCACGTCGGGCGCGACCTCGACGATCTCGCCGACCTCCTCGTAGCCGAAGCCCACCAGCGGATACGGCACCGAGGCCTGCCGGGGCACGAACATCCGGGTGACGTCGTCCCAGTCCTTGCTCAGCCGGGGATTGCTGCCCCGGTAGAGGGTGAGTTCCGTGCCGGCCGAGATGCCGGAGTAGCGGGTGCGGACCCGGATCTGGCCGGGGCCGAGCGGATCCGGGGGGCAGGGCTCGAGGCTGATCCGGCGGGGCCCGGCGAGAGAGACAACCCAGTTGACCATGAGTCACATCCCGGTAGCACTGGGCTCCAGTCTAGGCAGAAAATCGGTATATGTCTTGTAATTGATCAATCGAAGGCGTTGAATCCCTTCTATACCCTTCGAGAGGAGCGCCACCGATGTCAGCACCTCCGATGCGGACACTCGCCGCCACCCTGATCCTGGCGGTCACCGGGGCCGGCCTGCTGGGCTGCGGCGACGAAGGACCCGACAGCAACAGCAGGAAGATCACCGTGTGGAGTCTGGAGGACGTGGCCGACCGGGTCACCGCCACCAAGGCGATCATCGCGGACTTCACCGCCAGCACCGGCATCGCCGTCGACCTGGTCACCGTCAACGAGGACCAGTTCCCCGCCCTGATCGCCTCCAGCGCCGCCGCCGGCGAGCTGCCCGACGTGGTCGGCTCGGTGTCGCTCGCCGGCATCCGCACCCTCGCCGGCAACGAGCTGGAGCACCCCTCGGCGAACGGGGACATCGTCGGGAGACTCGGCCGGCAGACCTTCTCGCCCCGGGCCCTGGAGCTGACCGCCGACGACGGCCGGCAGCTCGCCGTACCCAGTGACGGCTGGGGCCAACTGCTCGTCTACCGCAAGGACCTGTTCGCCGCCGCCGGGCTGCCCGCCCCCGACACGTACGAGAGGATCGCCGCCGCCGCGACGAGGCTCCACACCGGCGGTGTCGCCGGCATCACCGCCGCCACCGCCCCCGGCGACGTGTTCACCCAGCAGACCTTCGAACACCTCGCCCTGGCCAACAACTGCCAGCTCACCGACGACTCCGGGGCCGTGAGACTGGACTCCCCCGAGTGCGTCGAGGCGTTCCGGTTCTACGGAGACCTGATGCGCACCAGCTCGGTCCGGGGCGCGCAGGACGTGGACACCACCCGGGCCACCTACTTCGCCGGCAGGGCGGCCATGCTCGTCTGGTCGCCGTTCGTCCTCGACGAACTGGCCGGCCTGCGCGACGACGCCAAGCCGACCTGCCCGCAGTGCCAGGCCGACCCGGCGTTCCTCGCGAAGAACAGCGGCTTCGTCACCGCGATCAAGGGCCCGAACGGCACCGCACCGGCCCAGTACGGCGAGATCAACTCCTGGGCGGTGCTCGACGGCGCCGCCACCGCGCCGGCCACGTCCTTCGTGGAGCACATACTCGGCGACGGCTACCCACGCTGGTTCGGCATGTCCCCCGAGGGGCGCTTCCCCGTCCGCAGGGGCACCGTGCAGGAACCGGAGAAGTTCCTCACCGCCTGGAACGCCAGCCAGGCCGGGGTCGACACCAGGAAGCCGCTCGCCGACGTCTACGGCTACGAGGTGCTCGCCGGCCTGCGGGGCAGCCCCGACACCTTCCAGCGCTGGGGCGTCACCCAGGGCCAGGGCACGCTCGTCGGCGCGATCCTCGGCGAGCTGCCGGTGCCCAAGGCCCTGAACGACGTGGTCACCGGGAGGACCGACGCCGCCGCGGCGGCCGGACGGGCGAAGAAGGACGTGGAGGCGATCAAGGCGGGCGTCAATTGACCGCCGCCCCGCCGGGCACCGACCGCTCCCCCGCCCGGGAGCGCCCGGCCCCGACCCGTCGCCGCAGGCCGCTGACCCTGCGCCGGCGCGAGTCGCGCGCCGGACTCGCGCTGGTCGCCCCGACCCTGCTCGTCGTGATCGCCGTGATCGGCATACCCGTCGTCTGGACCGTCGTGCTGGCCTTCCAGCGGGTACGCCTGGCCACGCTGCGCCGCACCGGGCTGTTCGGCGAGCTCACGCTGGACAACGTCGAGCGGGTGCTGAACACCCCGGGCTTCGCCGACACGTTGTGGACCACCCTGGTCTACAGCATCTCCAGCACCGCCGGCTCGATCGTGCTCGGCCTGGTGGCGGCGCTCGTCGTACGCCGGCCGTTTCGGGGCCGCACCCTGGTGCGCGCGTCGATGCTGCTGCCATACGTGGCGCCGGTGGTCGCGGTCACCTTCGTCTGGCAGGTGATGCTCGACCCGCAACTCGGCATCGTCAACGACTGGGGCCGGCGCTTCCTCGGCTGGGACACCCCGGTGCCGTTCCTGTCCCAGGAGTCGACCGCCCTGGCCACGGTCGTCGCCTTCGAGGCGTGGCGCTACTTCCCGTTCGCCTTCCTGTTCCTGCTCGCCCGGCTCCAGGCGGTCCCCGGCGAGCTGGAGGAGGCGGCCCGGGTCGACGGGGCCACCCCCACCCAGCGGTTCCGGCACATCCTGCTGCCGCAACTGCTGCCGGTGATCGGCCTGCTGGGCGTGCTGCGGTTCATCATGACGTTCAACAAGTTCGACGACGTCTACCTGCTCACCGGCGGGGCGGCCGGCACCGAGGTGGTCAGCGTCCGGGTCTACGAGTTCCTGACCGCGCGTACGGACATCGGCGCGGCGGCGGCGCAGGCGGTCGTACTCGCCGTGGTGCTCATCGTGTTCGTGCTGGTGTACCTGCGCTTCTTCGGCGGACGGAGGGACGGCTGATGGACCGCGACCGGATCGAGACGGTGGGCCTGCGCTGGCTGCGCCGGTTGGTGATCGCCGCGTTCCTGCTCGTCACCGCCTTTCCCTTCTACTACATGCTGGTGCTCTCGGTGCGCCCCGTCGAGCGGCTACTGCTCGACCCCGGGTCGCTGGTCGTGGGCCTCGGCGAGCTGACCTTCGACACGTACGCCGAGGTGGTCCGGGCCGTCGACGACGGCGGCCAGGGCTTCCTCACCTTCCTGCGCAACAGCGGCCTGGTCTCCGTCGCGGCGACGCTGCTGACGCTGGCCGTGGCGATCCCCGGCGCGTACGCGGTCGCCCGGCTGCGGTTCTTCGGCCGGCGGCAGGTCGACTTCCTCTTCCTGGCGGTCTACCTGTTCCCGTCGATCGTCGTCGCCATCCCGCTGTTCGTGGTCTTCACCCGGGCCGGGCTGCGCGGCTCGCTGCTCGGCCTGGTGCTGGTCTACATCTCGCAGACGCTGCCGGTCTCGGTCTACATGCTGCGCAACTACTTCGAGACGATCCCGGTCAGCCTGGAGGAGTCGGCTGCGATCGACGGCGCCGGGCGGCTCGGCGTCATCCGCCGGATCAGCCTCCCCCTCGCGGCACCGTCGATCATGGCCGTCGCCCTCTACACCTTCATGATCGCCTGGAACGAGTTCCTCTTCGCCCTGCTCTTCCTGGTCGACAAGCCGCACCGGTGGACGGTGTCGTTGGGGCTCGCGCAGCTGTCGGACGGGGTGGAGGTGCCGAAGACGGTGCTGATGGCCGGCTCGGTGATCCTCACCCTGCCCATCGTGATCCTCTTCTTCGCCAGCGAGCGCCTGCTCACCGAGGGGCTCACCGGCGGCGCGGAGAAGGGCTGATCCGGGGCGGGTTGCCGCGCGGTGGGCGCTGACCGAGGATGTGCCGGGTGGATGTCTCCCCTTACGCGGTCGCCGGCGACCCACCCACCGCAGCCCCGCCCGTTGTCGACGTGCTACGCGACGTGGAGCCGGGCGACCTCGACGCGTACGTGCGCATGCGCTGCGATCCGGCCGTGATGGCAGAGCTGGGCGGCCCGCAACCCCGTGAGCGCGTAGCCGCCCAGCTTCGGCGGGACCTCGAAACCGTCCGGGACGGCAGCGCCTGGATCAAGATGATCATCCCCCGCGACGCCGCGCAGGTGGCCGGAACGGTGACGTTGTACTCCCACGCGGGCATCTCCGAGATCGGCTGGATGGTCGCCCCGGAGTTCCAGGGCAGAGGCCTGGCGGGAAGAGCCGTCCGTGCGGTGCTCGACCTGGCCCGGGCGGATGGGCGATGGGGTCCCATCCACGCCTTCCCGGCCACGACCAATGCCGCGTCGAATGCGATCTGCCGATCGGGCGGCTTCGCCTTCGTCGGTGAGGAGCAGACGGCCTTCGGCGGACGCCTCTTCCGCACCAACCACTGGGTCATCGACCTGTCGGCCCAGCCTGACAGCTCGTCGGCAGGACGTGCGGGTGACGACGTCGTGCCGGTCTGACCAGGCACGGCTTCGCCGGCCCGCGTCGCCGACAGGGGCGTTCCCGCCGTCCGCCCCACCGCCGCGGGACCGTTGGGAACCCGGCTACGGTGGCGGCATGGGAAACCCGACCCGATGGCAGACCGAGACCGGTCCGGAGCACTCGCAGTGGTACATCGCCCGGTTCCGCCAGCTGGCCGCCGAGGGGGCCGACCTGGCCGGCGAGGCCCGGCTGGTGGACGCGATCGTCCCGCCCGGGTCCCGGATCCTCGACGCCGGCTGCGGCACCGGCCGGGTGGGCGCGGTGCTGGCCGCCAGGGGTCACACGGTGGTCGGGGTGGACGCCGACCCGGCGCTGGTGGACGCCGCCCGCGCCGACCACCCGGGCCCGCGCTGGCTGGTCGCCGACCTGGCCGAGCTGGACCTGGCGGCGGCCGGCGAGCCGGAGCCCTTCGACGCGGCGGTCGTCGCCGGCAACGTGCTGGCCTTCGTCGCCCCCGGCACCGAGCGCGAGGTGATCCGGCGGATCGCCGCCCACCTGCGCCCCGACGGCGTGCTGGCGGTCGGCTTCGGCACCGACCGGGGCTACCCGCTGACCGGGTTCGACGCCGACTCGGCCGCCGCCGGCCTCCGGCTGGAGCACCGCTTCGCCACCTGGGACCTGCGCCCGTGGCGCGACGACGCCGACTTCGCCGTCACCGTGCTGCGCCGCCCGGCCGACTGAGCCCGAACCGGCCGAGCCAGACCGGTTCGCCTTCGCCGAGGTCACCCGAGGGCGCGGCGCGGCTCCGGCGGGGGCGCGGGCACCGGCCCGGCCGGTGGCGCGCTCAGGCGGGGGCGGCGACGACCCGCGCGGCGGCCGGGTCGAGCGTGGCGCCGGCGGGCACCAGGGCGACCAGGCCGGCCGGCAGCCGCACCGGTCGCACGTCGCGGTAGCCGAGCATGCCGAGGACCTCGCCGCCGGCGAGGACGTAGCGCCGGCCCAGGTCGGTGACCACGGAGACCGAGCCGCCGGACGCGCCGGGCGCCGCGACCGCCTCGACCACGGCCCCCCGGCCCGGCTCCACCACGACGTGGTCGGCGCGCACCCCGCCGGTCACCGCGGCGGTACGCGCCGCGGCGGCGAGGTCGGGCAGCCGGACACCGAGCCGGACCTCCGCGACGCCCCCGTCGTCGCCCACCCCCGCACACAGGCCCGCCCCGTCGGCGGCGGCCAGGCGGGGCGGCGCGGTCGGCGGGGCGGTCGGCCCGGTCGGGGCGAGGTCGGGCAGCTTCGGCAGCGCCGCGAACCGCCCGAGCGTGATCGGTTCCGGTTCGCCCTGGCCGGTGCGGGCGAGCAGCAGGCCGGCCTGCAACTCGGTGATGCCGGCCAGGCCGTCCCGCAGCACGACGGCGTACTGCCGGCCGCCACCGGAGTTGCGCACCAGGTACACGTCGCCGACCCGCGCCCCGGACACCCGCGTGGAGCGCTCCCCCTCGGCGGGCAGCGCCAGCGGGGCGAGATCGGCGCCGGCGGGCAGGCTGTTGAGCAGGGCCGGCGCCACCGGGACCGCCCGGGCCCGGGTGGTCGCCAGGGCGGCCAGCACCCGGTTGGGGTCGCGCACGAGGTAGCGACGCTGGTGCCAGACCAGGTGCAGCCCGCCGTCGGGATGGCGCAGCAGCAGCGCGTCCTCGCCCAGCGCCCGGCCCCCACCGGGGGTCACGCCGATCAGCAGCGCCGAGCGGGGCACCGACCGGTCGCCCTCGGCGGCGGCCACGGAGCAGACCGTCCACGGCGCGGTGGACAGCCGGCCCCGGGCGGGCAGCGAGTCGGGGGCGTCGGCGATGCCCAGCGGCAGCCCGCGCGGCACCCCGTCGATGGCCCGACGGGAGACGAGCACCGTCTTCGGCCGCTCCGCGCCGATGATCAGCAGGGCCGACGCGTAGTTGAGCACCGGATGCAGCTTCTGCTCCCGATAGACGAACCGGGCGCCGGACTCCTTCTCCACGATCACCGCGCCCGGGTCGCGCCATGCCTTGCCGCCGCCCCCGGTGAAGAGGCCGTAGAGGGCGAAGCCGCCCAGGCCGATGGCCGCGACCAGCACGCTGGCCAGGCCGGCGCCGGCCAACCGCCGGAACGGCGACTGCGCCGGGTCGGTCTCGCGCATCACCAGGGCGGCGACCGCCCGCTGGACGGTGAACTGGTACGAGTGCAGCTGGTCCTGCCGCGACGGCATGGGATCCCTTCCGGTGGGGCGGTCGGGGCACAGGATAAGCGTTCCGTCGATGGCCCGAGGACCCTGCGTCGCGCCGGGGTGGCGGGAGGATTCCTTCCTCGCGACCACCGGGCGCACCGTACGAAGCGCACCGCCCACGTTGCGTGACAGCGGCGTGGGCGGGTAGACAGTGTGCACACGCCCGCACTTCCTGGCGTGCGCCCGCCTCATGCCCCCAGGGTCTTCGATCCCGAAGGAGTACGGCAATGGCAGTCGACGTCTCCGTCATCGCGACGTCCTCGCTCGGCGATCGCAGCTACCTGGCCTCGGACGGCACGGTGGCGATCGTGGTCGACCCGCAGCGCGACATCGACCGGATCATGTATCTCGCGGGCGGGAAGGGCGTACGCATCACCCACGTGGTGGAGACCCACATCCACAACGACTACGTCTCCGGCGGCCTGGAACTCGCCCGGCTGACCGGCGCCCACTACCTGGTCGGCGCCGACGACGAGGTCGGGTTCGACCGGACGCCGGCCGCCGACGGCGACACGGTGCCCGTCTCGGGAGCGCTGCGGCTGCGGGCGGTCGCCACGCCGGGGCACACCTTCCACCACCTGTCGTACGTGCTCGACGAGGCCGGCGACGACGGCTGGCGCCCCGTCGGCGTGTTCACCGGCGGCTCGCTGCTCTTCGGCACCACGGGCCGCACCGACCTGCTCGGCGAGCAGCACGCCCACGAACTCGCCCGCCGCCAGCACGCGTCGGCCAGGCACCTGGCCGACCTGCTGCCCGACGGCGCCGAGGTGTGGCCCACCCACGGGTTCGGCAGCTTCTGCTCCGCCGGCCAGTCCGACGCGCCGGAGTCGACCATCGGCCGGGAGAAGCAGGCCAACCCCGTGCTGCGGCTGGCCGCCGACGAGTTCGTCACCGAGACCCTCGCCGGGCTCGACGCCTACCCGGCGTACTACGCCCACATGGGCGTGGCGAACCTCGCCGGTCCCGCACCGGTGGACCTCGCCCCGGTCGCCCGGGCCGAGGCCGCCGACTTGCGGGAGCGGATCGCCGACGGCCAGTGGGTCGTCGACCTGCGCCACCGCAAGGCGTACGCCACGTCGCACCTGGCGGGCACGGTCAGCCTCGGGCTCGACGGCCCGATGTCGACCTGGCTCGGCTGGCTCATCGACTGGGGAGCACCGCTCACCCTGCTCGCGGAGACGGCGGAGCAGGTCGCCGAAGCCCAGCGCGAACTGGTCCGCATCGGCATCGACCGGCCGGCCGCCCAGGCCACCGGGGACACCGGACGGTGGGCCACCGAGCCGGAGCAGGTGCGGGAGCTGCGGATGGCCGACTTCCCCGCGCTGGCCGCCGCCCGCGCCGGGAACACCCCGGCGGGGCTACCCGCCCCGGACGTCGTACTCGACGTCCGGATGACCAACGAGTGGACCGGCGGCCACATCGGGGGCGCGGTGCACATTCCCCTGCCCGACCTGCCCGTACGCCTCGCCGAGGTGCCCGCCGGGGTCGTCTGGGTGCACTGCGGCTCCGGTTACCGGGCCACCGCCGCGGCGTCGCTGCTGGCGAACGCCGGCCGCGAGGTCGTCGTGATCGACGACAAATTCGGCCGGGCCGGGGCAGCCGGGGTCCCGATGAGCCCGGGCGACGCCTGACCGACTGCCGTGGGGCACCGGCGGGCCGGGCCGCTCAGGGACGCAGGATCAGCCGGATCGGGTTGCCCTGCTTGGTGTGCACCCGCCGCACCGCCTCCTCCGCGTCGGCCAGCGGCAGCACGTCGCTGATCGACGCCGACAGGTCGAGCCGCCCCTGCCGGGCCAGGGAGACCAACTGCTCGACGTGCTCGGCCTCGGAGCCGTAGTGGCCGAGCACCGCCTGCTGGAAGTAGTTGAACGGGCTGTCCGAGGCGATGGTGACCGGCTTGTTGGCGATGCCCGCGAGCACCAGCCGACCCCGGCGGCCGAGCACGGTCAACGCCTGCTCGCGCACGGCGGTCACCCCGGCGAAGTCGAACGCCACGTCCAGCCCCCGCCCGGCCGTCAGCTCCAGCACGGCGTCGCGGAACGCGGGGTCGGCCGGGTCGAGCACCGCGTCGGCCCCCACGGCCGCCGCCCGGTCCCGTGCCGCCGCCAGCGGCTCCACCGCGATCACCGGGGCCGCTCCGACCAGGCGCAGCAACTGCACGGCGTGCACGCCCAGACCGCCCACGCCCCACACCCCGACCGCCTCGCCGGGGCGGGTCCGCCCCGTGTCCGTCACCGCCGCCCACGGGGTGGAGACCGCGTCGGGGATGATGCAGGCCTGTTCGAAGGAGAGGTCGTCCGGGATCGGCACCACCGTGTCCTGGCTGGCCACGGCGTACTCGGCCCAACCGCCGTCGTAGTCCACGCCCCGGGTCAGCACGGTGCCGCGCCGGTCCCGCTCCCCCGCCTGGAGCAGCACGCGCTGGCCGGGCGCCCAGCCCTCGACGTCGTCGCCGAACGCGTCGACCACGCCGGCGACCTCGTGCCCCAGCGTCACCACGTCGCCCGGCAGGTACAGCGGCGTGAGGGTGCCGTCGATCAGGTGCACGTCGGAGAGGCAGACCCCGGCCGCCTCGACCCTGACGCGCACCTGCCCGCTCGCCGGCTCGGGCACCGGCACCGACTCCATCCGCAGCGCCCGATCCGTCAGGTGCAGCCGTCCGGCCAGCATGTCCGCCACTGTGCGCCTCCCTGCCCGACCCCGGTCGGGGTCCTCGACGGGCACGCATACCCGGCCGGACGGCAGGAATGCGCGTGCCGGCGGCCGGGGCCGGGGGCGCCGGCGGGTAGCATCCGGGCCCGTGGGCGTGCGATTCGAGGAACTGGCCTGGCGGGAGACCCCGATCGGCCTCATCAGCCTGCGCCGGCGCCGCGACCCGGCGCTCGACGTCGAGGTGTACGAGGTCAAGCTCGACGACGAGTTCCTGATGTCCAGCCTCTTCCCCGTCGCGGAGATCGAACTGGCCCGGCTGGGCCTGGCCCCGCTGGCCGGGCAGGGCCTCGACGTGGTCGTCGGCGGCCTCGGCCTCGGCTACACCGCCCGCACCGCGCTCGAGGACGACCGGGTCGCCTCGCTGCTGGTCGTGGAGGCGATCGAGGACGTCATCGACTGGCACCGCCGGGAGTTGCTGCCCTTCGCCGCCGGGCTGGCCGCCGATCCCCGTACCCGGTTCGTGCGGGCCGACTTTTTCGCCGCCGTCGCCGACGGCACCGGCTTCGACCCGCGGGAGCCGGGGCGCCGGTTCCACGCCGTGCTGCTCGACGTGGACCACTCGCCGCGCAACGTGCTGCACCCCGGCCACGCCGCCTTCTACACCCCCGACGGCCTGCGCCGGCTGGCCGACCACCTGCACCCGGACGGGGTGTTCGCCCTCTGGTCGGACGACCCGCCCGATCCCGACTTCGAGGCGGCCCTCACCGCGGTGTTCCGCACCGCGCGGGCGCACGTCGTCCCGTTCGCCAACCCGCTGACCGGCGGGGAGTCGGCCAACACCGTCTACGTCGCCCGGCGCTGACCCGGCCGTACGCCCGCCCCGGGGGGCGCCGCAGCGCGTCGGCGCACGCCACGACCGGGAGCTTCGGCGGCGGCATGCTGCGGGGCGGACCGGGAAGGTGTGCCCCGCTGGTGTCCCATCCCGCACCGGTCGGATCCCAGGGGCCCGGAGCCGGTCGGAGGGAAGGGGCCCGCCACTACCTACGCAGCCGTAGGTTACCGTGAAGTAGGAGACGGCGTGCCACGGGCGGAGGAGAGACATGGACCTGAGTGCGGAGCGGCCCTGGCTGCGCAGCTACGCCCCGGGAGTCCCGGCGACCGTCACCCCGTCCGACGAGTCGCTGGTCGACCTGCTGCGCGAGGCCGCCCGCCGGTTCGGCCCCCGGGTCGCGCTGGACTTCTTCGGCGCCACCACCACGTACACCGACCTGGACGACCAGGTGGGCCGGGCGGCCGAGGCACTGCGCCGGCTCGGCGTGGGCCGGGGCGACCGGGTGGCGCTGGTGCTGCCCAACTGCCCGCAGCACGTCGTCGCCTTCTACGCCGTGCTGCGACTCGGCGCGGTGGTGGTGGAGCACAACCCGCTCTACACCGCCGGGGAGCTCACCCGGCAGCTCGCCGACCACGGCGCCCGCGTCGCGGTGGTCTGGGACAAGGTCGCCCCGGTCGTACGCTCGACGGCCGGCGCGACGGCGGTCGAGACGGTGGTGGCGGTGGACCTCACCCGGGCGCTGCCCCGGCGCAAGCGCTGGGCGCTGCGGCTGCCGCTGGCCCGGGCACGGGCCACCCGCGCGGCGATGACCGGGCCCGCGCCGGGGGCGCTGTCCTGGGAGCGGCTGGTCGCCGCCGCCGGGCCCCTCGCCGCCGACCATCCCGCCCCCGGGCCGGACGACACGGCGCTGTTGCAGTACACGGGCGGCACCACCGGCACGCCGAAGGGCGCGATCCTGACCCACCGCAACCTGCGGACCAACGCGGCGCAGGGCCGCGCCTGGGTGCCGGGCCTGCGCGACGGCGAGGAGACGGTGTACGCCGTGCTCCCCCTGTTCCACGCGTACGGGCTGACGCTCTGCCTCACCTTCTCGGTGGGCATCGGCGCCACGCTGGTGCTGTTCCCCCGCTTCGACCTGGACCAGACGCTGGACGCGGTACGCCGCCGCCCGCCGACCTTCCTGCCCGCCGTCCCACCGATCTACGAGAAGCTGGCCACGGCGGCCCGGGAACGCGGGGTGGACCTCTCCTCGGCCCGGTACGCCATCTCCGGCGCCATGGCGCTGCCCCCGGCGACGGTCGAGCTGTGGGAGTCGGTCACCGGCGGGCTGCTCGTCGAGGGCTACGGCATGACCGAGACCTCGCCCGTCGCGCTCGGCAACCCGGTCTCCCCCGCCCGGCGGCCGGGCACGGTCGGCGTGCCGTTCCCGTCCACCGACATCCGCATCGTCGACCCCGAGGACGTGTCGCGCGACCGCGAGCCGGGCGAGGCGGGTGAACTGCTGATCCGGGGGCCGCAGGTCTTCACCGGCTACTGGAACCGCCCGGCAGAGACGGCGGCGGTGCTGCTGCCCGACGGCTGGCTGCGCACCGGGGACATCGTGGTGACCGACGCCGACGGCTTCGTCAGCGTGATCGACCGGATCAAGGAGCTGATCATCACCGGCGGGTTCAACGTCTACCCGTCGGAGGTGGAGGACGCGCTGCGCCACGTGCCCGGCGTCCACGACGCCGCGGCGGTCGGCCTGCCCGGCGAGCACGGCGGCGAGGAGGTGGTGGCGGCGGTCGTCCTGGACGAGGGCTCCGACCTCGACGAGGCGGGCATCCGGGCGGCGTGCCGGCGGCACCTGACCGGGTACAAGGTGCCCCGCCGCGTGGTCGTCGTCGACGACCTGCCCCGCTCCCAGATCGGCAAGATCCTGCGCCGCGAGGTCCGCGACCGGCTGCTCGCCGACGGCTGACGCCGCCCGGCGGCTCCCGTCATCCGACGGGCGGGCCGGCCCGGAGGATGCGCCGGGCCCGGCGGCCGCGGCCGGTGCGGACGGCGGCCCGGCGGGCGATCTGCGCGACGTCCCGTCGGCATGGCTTCCGCCCTTCGGGACCGACGAACGCTCGGACAGCGGACTGCCACAGTGGATGCGAAAGGGCATTGCTCCGCAATCCGGACAGGTTCTTGCCAGAGGCATAGACGCCTCCCTATTCTCGGCGGGAAAGCGCTTTCCAGCCCAGGACCGACCAAGCGATCCGCACGCCGGCAGGCGAAAGGTCGGCAGCTCCGGCGGCCCGCCGGGGCTGTCCACGACGTTCGGCGGTGACACACACCCAGCGTGCGAAGACGAAGGTGAGGCGAGGATGAGACGACCAGTCGCACTGCGACTCCAGGTGGCCCTGGCCACGACGGCCGTCGGGGCCGCGATCGGAGTGGCGGCTCTGCCGACACCCCAGGCGTCGGCGGCGGCCGGCAGCGCCACCGGCTACGCGACCCAGAACGGCGGCACCACCGGCGGCGCGGGCGGGCAGACCGTACGGGCCACCACGGGGACCGCGATCCACGCGGCCCTGTGCGGTCGGGCCAGCAGCAGCACCCCGATCGTCATCGAGGTCACGGGGACCATCAACCACGGCAACACCAGCAAGGTGTCGGGCGGAAGCTGTAGCACCGCCGACGGCGTGATCGAACTCAAACAGATCAGCAACGTCACGATCATCGGGGTCGGCAGCGGAGCCGTCTTCGACCAGTTGGGCATCCACATCCGCGAGTCCCGCAACATCATCATCCGGAACGTGACCGTCCGGAACGTCAAGAAGTCGGGCTCACCCACGTCCAACGGTGGCGACGCCATCGGCATGGAGAGCAACGTCCGCAACGTCTGGGTCGATCACGTCACCCTGGAGGCCTCGGGCGGGGAGTCGGAGGGGTTCGACGGACTCTTCGACATGAAGGACAACACCCAGTACGTCACCCTGTCGTACAGCATCCTGCGCAACTCCGGTCGCGGCGGCCTCATCGGGTCCAGTGAGAGCGACCGCTCTAACGGCTTCGTCACGTTCCACCACAACCGCTACGAGAACATCGACTCCCGCACTCCCCTGCTGCGCGGCGGCATCGCGCACATCTACAACAACCACTACGTGAGCCTCCACGAGTCCGGCATCAACTCCCGGGCCGGGGCCAGGGCCAAGGTGGAGAACAACTACTTCCGGAACTCCAAGGACGTCCTGGGCACCTTCTACACCAGCGAGGCCGGCTACTGGCAGGTCGCCGGCAACGTCTTCGACAACGTGACCTGGTCCAGCCCCGGCAGCGACAACAACCCCGCCGGCCCCGACCCGCAGTCCAACACCACCGTCAGCATCCCGTACGCCTACCGCCTGGACGGGGCCAGCTGCGTGCCGGACGTCGTCCGCCAGACGGCGGGTGCGAACACGGGTCTGCGGGAGTCGGACGGCAACTGCTCGCCGCAGACGCCGGCGCCGACACCGACCACCCCCGCGCCCGGGCCGACCACCCCCACCCCGGGGCCGACCCAGCCCGGCGGGACCAACCTCAGCATCGGGGCCGGCTCCGACGGCTCCAGCAAGGCCAGCGGGACGAGCTACGGCAACGTACGGGACGGCAGCCTGGGCACCTACTGGTCGCCGGCCGGCGCGACCGGCGACATCTCGATCAAGTGGGGTTCCGCCACCACGGTGTCCAGGGTCGTCATCCGCGAGCCGTCGGGCACCCAGGGCAGCATCGGGACCTGGCAGGTCGTCAACCACGCCAACGGCGCCGTCCTGGCCTCCGGCAGCGGGGCGGGCGTCATCACCTTCGCCGCGACCTCGCTGGCCAAGATCACCTTCAGGGTCACCAGCTCGACCGGCACGCCGAAGGTCGCCGAGTTCGAGACCTACGCCGGGTAGGGGCGCGGGGGCGGGGGCCGTCAGACCCGACGGCCCCCGCCGAGGGTAAGGAAGGGCACCTTGTCGACGCCTGCGGTAGAGGAAGGGTCCCTTCCTTACCTCCCCCGGGGGCGGGGTGGATGGTCAGCCCACCTCGGCGAGCAGGCCGTCGACGAGGTCGCGCGGCAGCCCGTGGGTGTCGTGCAGGTCCCGGTAGTCCTCGTCGGTCAGCGGCCCACGGGACCGGCGTCGGGAGACCACCGGCCGCCCGCGCCGCAGCAGCTCCCGGAACCGCCGCTCCTCTCCGGAGAACACGGCACGCACCTCGTCGACGGTGACGGGCTGCCCGAAGCCGTCGAGGGTGTGCCGCACCGCGCCGACCGGCAGGTCGGACAGGGTCCGGGACGCGTCGTCGCGCCACAGCATCGTGAGCGCCCGACGCAGCAGCCGACGCAGCACGTAACCGCGGCCGGTGTTCGAGGGGCGTACGCCGTCGCCGACGACCACCACGCTCGTCCGCAGGTGGTCGCCGACCAGGCGCAAGGACCCGTCCCGCAGGCCCCACCGCTCGCCGACACCGCGCATCCACGGCACCAGGCCCTCGCCCTCGAAGACCGAGCGGTGCCCGCCCAGCGCCATCTCGAGCCGTTCGAGGCCCATCCCGGTGTCCACGTTGGGCTGCCGCAGCGGCGACAACCGGCCGTCGGGGTGCCGGCGGTAGCGCATCCCGACGTGGTTCCAGACCTCCATCCATCCCTCGTCGGTGCCGGGGGTTCCCCTGGGCGGGCCGTCGCCGGTCCAGACGAAGATCTCCGTGTCGGGCCCGCACGGCCCCGTCGGGCCGTTGGACCACCAGTTCTCTTCCCCGGTCACCTCCACGGGCAGGCCCAGCTCGCCCCAGGCGCGCAGCGACGGCTCGTCCGGGCCGACCTGGTCGTCGCCGCCGAAGACCGTCACGTGCATCCGGTCGTGCGGGACGCCGAAGCCGTCGCGCAGCAGCTCGTAGCCCCAACGCAGGCTGCGCGGCAGGTCGTAGTCACCCAGCGACCAGGAGCCCAGCATCCGGAACAGGGTCAGGTGGGTGGGGTCGCCGACCTCGTCCAGGTCGGTGGTGCGCAGGCAGCGCTGCACGTTCACCAGTCGCCGGCCCAGCGGGTGGGGCCGGCCCTCCAGGTAGGGGGTCAGCGGGTGCATACCGGAGGTGGTGAAGAGCACCGGGTCGCCCGGCGGCGGGATCAGGGAACTGTCGGGCACGAGTTCGTGGCCGCGTTCGCGGTAGAAGTCGAGGAAGGTGCGGCTGATCGGGTCGTACGCCATGGTGGTGGCCTTTCCGGGTGGGACGACCGGAAGGTCCGCCGCCGGGGACCGGCGGGCTGACGCGACGAAAAAGCCGGCGGACCGTTTCCGGTCGCCGGCGGGTGGTGGGGAGGTCAGGCGGCGGCGACCGACGAGCGCGAAGCTCGCGCGGCCGCGGCGGCGAAGAAGCGCCTGGTCTCCATGCCCCCGACTGTACGCGGACGCCGGCGCCGCCGCCCAGCGCGTTTTCGCGGCGGGCGGCGGCGCCGGGACGGGATCAGACGCCCGACGTGGCGAGGGCCGGGGTCGGTCGGTCGTCGGCGCGGCGGGGCGCCTTCCGGTTGGGCAGCGAGAGCCGGAAGACCTTGCGCCACGCGGAGAAGACCTGCCGGGGCAGCGAGCCGGTGGTGTACCTCAGCCCGTAGCGGTCGAACAGCGCCCGCACCTCGGGGGCGATCTCCTGGTAGCGGTTGCTGGGCAGGTCCGGGAAGAGGTGGTGCTCGATCTGGTACGACAGGTTGCCGGTCATGATGTGCAGCAGCCGGCTGCCGCTGATGTTGGCCGAGCCGAGCATCTGCCGCAGGTACCACTCGCCGCGCGTCTCGCCCTCGATCGAGCGCCTGGAGAAGGTCTCCACGCCCTCCGGGAAGTGCCCGCACATGATCACCGAGTGGCTCCACAGGTTGCGCAGGAGGTTGGCGGTGAAGGTGGCGGCGAGCGTGTGCAGGAACGACGGCCCGGACAGCAGCGGGTGCAGCACGTAGTCCTTGAGCACCTGCCGGCGGATCTTGCGGCCCACCGCCCGGGCCCGGGCCCGGAACTCCGGCTTCTTGTGCCGGCCCTTGCGCAGGTTGCGTCCCAGCTCCAGGTCGTACGCGGCGATGCCGTACTCGAAGAAGCAGGCGTTGATGAAGTTCCACAGCGGCTGGCCCAGGTGGAACGGGTGCCACCGCTGGTCCTCGTCGACCCGCATGATGCCGTAGCCGAGGTCGTTGTCCTTGCCGAGAACGTTCGTGTAGGTGTGGTGCAGCTCGTTGTGCGAGTGCTTCCACTGGTCGGCCGGCGAGACGTGGTCCCACTCCCAGGTGGTGGAGTGGATCTTCGGGTCGCGCATCCAGTCCCACTGGCCGTGCAGGACGTTGTGGCCGACCTCCATGTTCTCCAGGATCTTGGCCACGGTCAGGCCGGCCGTGCCGACGATCCAGGCGGGCGGGAAGAGGGAGAACAGCAGCACCACCCGGCTGCCCACCTCCAGCTTGCGCTGCGTCGAGATGACCCTGCGGATGTACGCGGCGTCCCGCTCGCCCCGGTCGGCGATCACCCGGTCGCGGATCGCGTCGAGCTCCTTGCCGATGGTCTCGATGTCCTCGGCGCTCAGGTGGGCGATCGGGTTGACGGGCTTGTTCTGGATCACGGTCACGTCAGGTACTCCGGTCAGTGGTCGATGTCGCAGGCGCCGGCCGCGGCCGACACACAGGTCTGGATGAGGACGCCGTCGCCGGGCACCGCCGTGGTCAGGTCCCCGTTGCGCAGGTCCCGGACCGCGCCCTGGCGCAGCGGCAGGACGCAGCCGAAGCAGATGCCCATCCGGCAGCCCGAGGGCATCAGCACCCCGGCGCTCTCGCCGGCGTCGAGCAGCGGGGTGGCGCCGTCGGCGTCGACGGTGACGCCCGAGCGGGCGAAGGTGACGGTGCCGCCCTCACCGGGCGAGATGACGGTGGGCCGGAACCGCTCGGTGTGCAGCCGGTCGCCGTGGCCCCGGGCCGTCCAGTGCTCCTCCAGGGCGTCGAGCAGGCCGACGGGGCCGCAGGCCCAGGTCTCCCGGTCGAGGTGGTCGGGCACGAGACGGTCGAGGTCGTCCACGGTGAGCAGCCCGTCGCTGTCGGTGTGCCGTTCCACCAGCCGGATCGCGCCCCGCTCGGCCAGGCCCCGCAGCTCGACACCGAAGATCACGTCGGCGGAGGTGGGTGCCGAGTGCACCACGACGACGTCGGCGCCGCCCAGCACGTCGGCGCGCAGCATCCCCATCACGGGGGTGACGCCGCTGCCCGCGGTCACGAAGAGCACCCGGGCCGGCGGCCGGCCCGGCAGCACGAAGTCGCCCTGGGCCTGGTCGAGCTGGACCACCGTCCCGGGCCGCGCCCGGCGGACGAGGTGATTGCTGACGACCCCGTCGGGGATCGCCTTGACGGTGACGGAGATCGGCCCGCCCCGGCGTGCCGGGGCCGAGGTGACCGAGTAGGCCCGCCACTGGCGTACGCCGTCGACGTCGACACCGAGGCGGACGTACTGGCCGGGGGCGTGTCCGCGCCAGTCGCGGCCGGGCCGGATCACCAGCGTCGCCGCGTCGGCGGTCTCGGGGCGTACGGCGAGGATCCGGCCGCGCAGGTCGGCACCGGAGCGCAGCGGGGCGACCAGGTCGAGGTAGTCGTCGGGCAGCAGCGGGGTGGTGATCGACGCCGCCAGCCGAAGGATCCGGCCCCGGAGGGCCGCCTTCCCGGAGGGGTTCGGGACGGTGGTGGTCATGATTCGATAGTCGCGGCAGAATGGCATAAAATCTTGACCTGCGAAGGTGAACCGAACGAGGCTTTTTGTGCGGAGGGAACAAGCGTGTCGGAACGCTCGAAGGCCACCCGGCGCGCGGCCCGGCTCGAGTTGGACCCCGAGGTGGCCGGCGCCCTGCACGACCGGCTGCCCCTGCTCGCCGAGCACACCGTGACCGCCATCACCGCCGAGGTGCCGAGCTACTCCGGCACCCTGACCGGCCAGATGCGCGAGAAGATCGAGACGGCGGTGCAGATCGCGCTCGGCACCTTCCTCCAACTCATCGGGCGCTGCCAGGGCGGCGACCCGAGCACCCCGCTCGTCGGCGCGCTGGAGGCCGCGTACGCCCTCGGCAGCGGCGAGGCGCGCTCCGGCCGGAGCATGGACGCCCTGCTCGCCGCTTACCGCGTCGGCGCCCGGGTCTCCTGGCGGGAGATGTCCACCACCACCGTGCAGGGCGGGCTGTCCGCCGCCACCGTCGCCGAGTTCGCCGAGCTGCTGTTCGCGTACATCGACGAGCTCTCCGCCGCCAGCGTGGCCGGCCACGCCGACGAGCTGGCCAGCGTCGGGCGGGCCCGCCGCCGCAACCTGGAACGGCTCACCCAGCGCCTGCTCGCCGGGGAAGCCGAGGAGGTGCTGCTGCGCAGCGCCGAGTCGGCCGACTGGCCCCCGCCGCAGACCCTCACCGTCGTCCTGCTGCCCCGGGCCAACCTCCGGGCGGCGCTCGCGCGGCTGCACCCGCACACCCTGGAGAGCGGCGACGACCCGCCGGCGGGCGGGGCGGGCGAGGACCTGGCGGTGCTCCTGGTGCCCGACACGCACGGCGACCGGCGGCGACAGCTCGCCCGGGTGCTGCACGGACGCCGCGCGGTGCTCGGCCCCGCCCGGCCCTGGGCCCAGGTGGCCTCCTCCTACCAGCGCGTGGTCCGGGCCCTGTCGCTCGGCCTCCGCCCGGCCGACGACGGACCGGCGCTGGACACCGAGGAGCACCTCGCCGAGCTGGTCCTGAGCACCGACCCGGAGGGGCTCGCCGACCTGCGCGCCCGGGTCCTGGCACCGCTGGCGCCGCTACCGCCCGGCACCGCCGACCGGCTCACCGAGACGCTGCGCTCCTGGCTGCTGCACCAGGGCCGGCGCGACGACGTCGCCGCCGACCTCTTCGTGCACCCGCAGACCGTCCGCTACCGGATGGGCAAGCTCCGCGAGCTGTACGGCGAGCGCCTCACCGATCCGGCGACCGTCCTCGACCTCACGCTGGCCCTGGCCTATCCGCCCCGGACCGAGGCCGACGAGTCACCGTCCTGACCGGATTTCCTCGTTCCGCGGTGATGCGGGGGCCGAATGCCGGGCATAGGCGTACCTCCCGCGCACGGCAGTTGTCGCAGGGCCGGAAACACCGACGCTGCGACCGCCCAGGGGTCAGGTGAGGGCCAATTCCGCAGCCGACAACGGGGATTGGGGAGATGGCGTCGACATTGCGGCCCGCCCCCGATGCCTTTCCTGCGACTGCTCCGTCTCGTGGGCCAACTTGGTGACCGGCACCGGGACATCCCGGAATGGGCACGGGACCGCTGTCCGAACGGATTTTCCGAACCGTGCCAAGGGCCCGCGCTCGGCGAGCGCGGGCCCATTCTCGTCACCGAGCCCGACAATGCGACGGGACGCGCCCGCCGAGGCCTGGACCGCGCGCGGAAGATTCGCCTACGCCGCCCGCTGCGGGCCGACGACGCTCCAGCGCAGGCCGGCGGGATCGCGCAGCGCCACCTGGTGCGACGGGTCCGCCGGCGTCTCGACGCGGGCGCCGGCGGCCACCGCCCGCCGCAGCACCGACTCCGGGTCGGCCCGCTCGATGGTCAACACGTCGTCCCGGCTCTCGGCGGCGGCCGACGCCCCCGCCTCGTGCCACTCGCTCACCGTGAGGCGGTGGCCGCCGACGGCCAGCTCCGCGTGCAGCACGCGGCCGTCGAGCAGGCACTCCCGTTCGATCGCGACGGCGTCGAAGACGTCCGTGTAGAAGGCGATGGCTTCGGCCGTGTCGCTGACGTTGAGATGTGGCTGCTCCGGCAGGTGGCGCTGTGCCCTCATGGCAGTGGTACCGCCCTTCCGCTACTCGGCGATCCGGGTCCGACCGGTCCAGCGGAAGACCACGGGGAGGCCGACCGCCTCCGGGAAGGCGCCCCGTTCGAAGTGCTCGTACCCGCCGTAGTGCAGGACCTTGATCTTTTCCTCGGCGCGCGCCACCCGGCGACTGCGCAGGTCGGCCGGCAGATCGACCGGGCCTCCCTCCAGGACGACGTCGATGATGCCGACGGCGTCCCGGGTGACCGAACCAGCTTGCGAAACGTCATTCATGGCACGACCTCCGTCGCATTCCGCACACCTCGGACGAGCCCGCCGCGTGGCGGCGGACGCGTCCGCACAGGCCTGACGACACCCGTTGCCGGGGGGAACGAACGCTTCGGTCGGACGTCGCTGTCCGGTGACCGGCCGCCCGTTCTGCTCTCGAACGTAATCCAGGTCACACTGGACCAACACCCTTAGCACACCCCTAGGAACCGGCCGTGGGCAGCGACGATGTCCCCGCGCCGACAGGCGTCGACGCGGGGAGCGCTCACTCCCAGCGGAAGAAGCGGGTGGCCGCCACGCAACCGACCACGGCCGTCACGGCCAGGGCGATCAGCTGCGGCAACTCCGGGTTGGCGCCCGCCCACGCCGCACCGAGCGTGTCCACCGTGGCACCCAGCGGCGAGTAGTCGGCGATGAGGGCCACGGCGGCCGGCATGCGGTCGCGGGGCAACCAGGCACCGGCCAGGAAGAGCAGCGGGAAGAACAGTGCGGGGCCGATCGACTGGGCAGCCCGGGCGGACGGCGCCAGCGCCGCGATCAGCAGCCCGACGGCGAAGAGGCAGGCCACCGCGAGCAGGAACGCCAGCACGAACCCGGGCACGTTGGCCGGTGCCGGCTGGTCCAGCAGGAACCGTACGGCGAATGCGGTGACCACCGCGCCGAGGACGCCCATCACGAGGTTCACCACGACCTGGGCCACCAGCAGGAGGGCGGGCTGCACCGGGGTGGTCGCCAGGCGGCGCAGCACCCGGCGTTCCCGGTAGATGCCGAGTGCCATCGGCAGGGTGAAGAGCGCGAGCATCCCGATCGTCAGGGCCAGGGCGAGGGACGGCAGGAAGGTCTGCTCGGCGTGCTGCCCGGTGTCGGCGGCCGTACCGGCGCGCTGCGGCAGCCCGAAGACGAGCATGAGGCCGATCGGCAGGGCGAAGACGAAGAACAGCGACACCGGCTCCCGCAGGAACAGCTTCATCTCGACGGTGATCAGCTTGGACAGGGCGTTCACGACGGCCTCCCGGCGGTCGGGGACTGCGGGGCGGTCCGGCTCGAACGGCCGGTGAGGGAGACGAACGCGTCGTCGAGGCTGGGCTGCTCGACCCGGAGCGCGGAGTAGCTGATCCCGCTCCCGTTGAGCGCGGACATGACCGACTGGAGCACGTCCTTCGTGCCGGTGACCGTCACCTCCTCGCCGTCGCGGGACACTCCCGTCACGTCGGGCGACGCGAGCAGCAGCGCGTCCTCGACCGGCGCGGCGGGCCGGAAGTGCACCCGGTGCTCCGTACCGACCCGGGTGAGCAGGCCGGCCGGGCTGTCGATGGCCACCACCCGTCCCTGGTCGATGATCGCGAGCCGGTCGCAGAGGCGCTCCGCCTCCTCCATGAAGTGGGTGACCAGCACGACGGTGACGCCCCGGTCGCGGATCCGCTCGACCAGGTCCCAGGTGTCCCGGCGGCCCTGCGGGTCCAGCCCGGTGGTCAGCTCGTCGAGGATGGCGACCTCCGGCATCCCGACCAGCGCCAGGGCCACCGACAACCGCTGCTTCTGCCCGCCGGAGAGCTTCTGGAAGTAGGTGTTGCGCTGCTCGGCCAGCCCCAGGTCGGTCAGCAGCTCGTCGATGTCGGCGCGCTTGCGGTAGAAGGACCGGTAGAGGTCCAACGCCTCCCACACCCGCACCTTGTCCGGCAGTTGGCTCTCCTGGAGCTGGGCGCCGACGCGCTGTCGCACCTCGGTGCGGTCGCGGATCGGGTCGAGCCCGAGCACCCGGATGGTGCCGCCGTCGGGGCGGCGAAGCCCCTGCACGCACTCGACGGTGGTCGTCTTCCCGGCCCCGTTCGGACCGAGCACGCCGAAGATCTCGCCCTGTTCGACGGTGAAGGAGACGTCCTCGACCGCGATCTTCTCGCCGTACCGTTTCTGCAGATGATCGACTTCGATGACCGGCATTGGGCGTGGTCCTCCTTCACGTGCGGGTTGCCGTCGGGAAGGGCGGGACCCCTCGGCGGATCGCGGCGTCGGCTTGCGGGAACGGGCCGGTGCCGACCGGCACCGGCCGACCGACGCCCGACATCATCCGGCCAACCGATGCGCGAATCAACTGATCAGCTGACGAATCGGGGGTATCGAACCGGGAAACGACACGGGACAGGGGTGTCGAGCGGCGGCGTGCCGCGCAGACAGGGGTGTTGGCCGGTTACCGCAGGTGTCCGTCGATACGGGCCGGTCACCGACGGGCCGGGCAGAACGCCAGCAGCTCGTCCAGCCGGGTCAGGACGACGTCCGGGCCGGCGGCGCGCAGGGTGTCCTCGTCGGACTCGCCCCACAACGCGGCCACCGCCACCACCCCGGCCGCCCGCGCGCTGGCCAGGTCGCTGGGCGCGTCGCCGACCATCAACGCCTGCGCCGGCCGGGCCCCGAGCAGGCGCACCGCCCGTCGCACGATGTCCGGGGCGGGCTTCGGCCGGGGCACCTCGTCCGAGCCCACCACGTGGTCGACGAGCGGCAGCAGGCCGAGCCGGCCGAGCAGGTCCCGGGCGCGCACCCCGCTGCGGCCGGTGGCCACGGCCAGCCCGATTCCCCGCCGGCGCAGGGTGCCGAGCAGCTCCGGCACCCCGTCGACCGGGGTCACCCGGTGCGCGAGGCGGTTGCTCTCCCTGACGAACGGCTCGGCCAGCGCCGCCGGCAGGCCCATCAGCTCCAACACCTCGGGCAGGTACCGGCCCGGATGGCGGCAGTACTCGTCGACCGGGGCGACGCCGTCGCCCACCACCTCGGCGTACGCGAGGGCGAACGCCTCCCTGGCCACGGCGAGGCTGTCGACCAGCACCCCGTCGAGGTCGAGCACCACGGCCCGGACACCGCCGGACACCTGCGCCCGACCCGTCGCCTCCCCGATCACCGACGCCACCTCTCGTACGCCCGTCCCGCGCCGGCCGGTAGGGGTGGCAGGGCGGGGGACGCCCGACTACGGTCAGGACCGTCGTCCCGGACCCGCCGCCGCGACACACCGCGCCCACCTGGACCCACCGGCGCCGCACCGACCCTACCGTCGTCCCGGGTGCCCGGCGTCCGGTGCCGCGGCACGCCGGTCGGGTCGGCCCGGGTCCGAGCCGCTGGAAAGGGTCGCACCATGCCGCTGCTGAGCTGGCTCTCGACAGGCACCGACGAGCGTCCGGACGCGATCCGGGTCGACGACCGGGCGGTGTCCTGGGTGGAGCTGCGCCGCATGGCCGCGGCGGTCGCCGACGAGCTGCGCGGCGTCGACCATGTGGCGATCGAGGCCACGTCGACCCTGGAGACCGTGGTCGGGGTGGTCGGCGCGCTGACCGCCGGAGCGGCGGTGGTGCCGGTGCCGCCGGACGCCGGGCCGATGGAGCGCGACCACATCCTGCGCGACTCGGGGGCCACGGCGCTGCTGGTCCCGACCGGCGCGCGGCGCTCCGCCGGGAGCACGGGCCGGGCGGTCGTGCCGATCGACCTGACCCGACGGTCGGACACCACCCACCCCGAGCCGGACCCGGCCCGCACCGCGTTGATCCTCTACACGAGCGGCACCACCGGCGCCCCGAAGGGCGCGGTGATCTCCCGCCGGGCGGTCGCCGCCTGCCTGGACGGGCTCGCCGACGCCTGGGCCTGGACGCCGGACGACCTGCTGGTGCACGGCCTGCCGCTGTTCCACGTGCACGGGCTGGTGCTCGGCGTGCTCGGGCCGCTACGGCTGGGCAGCCGGCTGCACCACGTGGGCCGGCCGCGTCCCGACCGGTACGCGGCCGCCAACGGCTCGGTGTACTTCGGCGTACCGACGGTGTGGTCCCGGATCGCCGCCGACCCGGACGCGGCTCGGGCGTTGCGCCCGGCCCGGCTGCTCGTCTCGGGCAGCGCGGCGCTCCCGGCGGCGGTCTTCGCGGACCTCGCCACGCTCACCGGCCACCAGGCCGTCGAGCGGTACGGGATGACCGAGACCCTGATCACGGTGAGTGCCCGGGCGGACGGCCCGCGGCGGCCGGGCACCGTCGGGCTGCCGCTGCCCGGGGTGCGGACGCGGCTGGTCGACGAGAACGGTGCCCCGCTCCCGGCCGACGGGGCGGCGATGGGCGAACTCCAGGTCAGCGGTCCCACGGTCTTCGACGGGTATCTGAACCGTCCGGACGCCGACGCGGCGAGCCGTACCCCCGACGGCTGGTTCCGCACCGGGGACGTCGCCACGATCGACCCGGACGGCTGGCACCGGATCGTCGGCCGGGCGTCCACCGACCTGATCAAGAGCGGTGGCTACCGGATCGGCGCGGGCGAGGTGGAGGATGCCCTGCTGGCGCACCCGGGGGTCCGGGAGGCCGCCGTGGTGGGGACCCCGCATCCCGACCTCGGCCAGCAGGTCACCGCGTACGTGGTGGGCGACGGGGTGGACGGGCCGGAGCTGATCGACTTCGTGGCCCGGCACCTCTCGGCGCACAAGCGGCCACGGGAGGTACGCCTGGTCGACGCCCTGCCCCGCAACGCCCTCGGCAAGGTGCAGAAGACCAGGCTGACGACGGACTGAGGCCCGACGGCGGGCCGACGACAGCAGCGGCCGGGCCGTCGGGCCGGCCGCTGCTGTCGTTCAGCCGGTGACCGCCGGGATGCTGATCGCGGTGACCACCAGTCCCCGCTCGACCAGGAACCTGCCGGCGAAGCCCGTCACCGGCTCCCCGCCGAGCACCGGCCCGGGCACCAGCAGTCGGGCCTCGAACGTCCCGGCCGGGTCGATCACGATGTCCGCCTCGGAGAAGTCCAGCCACCGGCCGGTGAGCGGAAACCACGCCTTGTACACCGACTCCTTCGCGCTGAACAGCAGGCGGTCCCAGCAGGTCGACGGGTGGGCGGCGCCCAGCGTGGCGGTGCGCACCCGCTCAGCCGGCAGGGCGATCGCGTCCAGTACCCCGTCGGGCAGCGGCGCGTGCGGCTCGGCGTCCACCCCGAGGGTGGCGAACGCCGCCGTACGGCCGAGGACCGCGGCCCGGTAACCCTCGCAGTGCGTCATGCTGCCGACCACTCCGCCCGGCCAGACCGGGGCGCCCCGGGCGCCGGAGACGATCGGCACCGGGGCGAGGCCCAGCTCGTCGAGGGCCAGGCGGGCGCAGTGCCGCACGGTGGTGAACTCCCGGCGGCGCTTCTCCACCGACCGGGCCACGAGTGCCTCTTCCTCGGGGAACAGGGTCAGGCCGGCGGGGTCGGTGAAGGACTCGGCCACCGCCACGGCGGAGGGCAGGATCTGCTCGATCACGTTCGCCGATGCTAGGCGCTGCGTCGACCCTCGCCGTCACCACGCCGGCGGTACGGTGCACCATAGGGGTCAGGTACGGGTGCCGGGCCGCGCGGGCGGCTGCCAGTCTGGGGGTGCCCCCGATCCCACGGGCGGGGCACGCGGATTGGTCGGATGGATGCGGGAAAGCGATGCTCACTGGCAAGGTGGTGCGGTTCGACGACGTGCGGGGCTACGGGTTCATCGCCCCTGACGACGGCAGCGACGACGTGTTCGTGCACGCGAACATGTTGGACGGTGACAAGTGGGTGCTGGCACCCGGTGTCCCGGTGGAGTACGACGCGGTGGAGACCGACCGCGGTCCCAAGGCTGTGCTGGTACGGGTGATCGGCGTTCCCGCGGGAGCGGAGCGGCCCGGGACGGCCGGGGCCGCACCGGCTCGGGCCGGTGTGGCTGTCGCCGGCGGGCGGAGTCGGGACAGCGGACAGACCAGCGGCGGGGCGGACGACGAGGAGGGCCTGTGCGACGTGCTCTCCGAGCGGGCCTTCTACGCGGAGACCACCGAGGCGCTGGTGACCTCCGTGTCGGACCTGACCGGGGCGCAGATCGTGGCCGTCCGCGCTCGGATGTTGGACCTGGCCCGACGGCACGGCTGGGTGGAGGGCTGACCGGGGTCGCCCCGGTGGCGCAGCCTCGGCCCCGGCAGGCGCTCAGCCGGCCGCGATCAGCACCGACTTCCTGATCCGGCCCAGCGCGCTGCGGGGCAACTCGTCGACGAAGTGCACCCGACGGGGACGGTGACACGCCGAGAGGTACCGCCCGACGTGGTCGATGAGCGTCTGCGCGGTCAGCCCCTCGGCGACGACGTAGGCGGTGACCTGCTCGCCGAGCGCGTGGTGTGGCGTGCCGACGACCGCGGCGTCCCGGACCCCGGGGTGGCTCAGCAGTGCCTCCTCGACCTGCCCGGCGTGCACCCGCCGGCCCTGGCTGTGCACCACGTCGAGACCTCGCCGCCCGATGATCCGGTGGGATCCGTCCGCGGCGACGGTGGCCAGGTCGCCGGTGGCGTGCCAGCGACCGTCGGCGCTCCGCCCGCCCTCGACGTAGCCGCTGAACAGCGTCGGCCCGCAGACGCTCAACTCGCCGACCGACTCGCCGTCGGCCGGCACCGGCCGGTCCTCGTGGTCGAGGAGCCGGGTCTCCACGCCGGGCAGGGGGGTGCCGACGGCACCGGCGACCGCGGGGTCGTCGGCCCGCCGGGTCAGCGCGACGAGGGTCTCGGTCGTGCCGTACGCCTGGACCGGCGAGTGCGAGGTGAGCAGCCGGAGCCGTTCCGCCACGGCGGCGGCCAGTGGGGCGTCCGCGGAGATCAGGATCCGCGCCGCGGACAGCGACCGGGCCCAGGGGGTGTTCAACGCGATTTTCGCCCACTGCGCGGGTAACGCCAGGTACATGGTGCCGATCGGCCCGGCGGCGGCGTTGCGGTCGAGGTGGACGAAGCGGCTGCCGACCCGCAACGCACCGAGCAGGCCGACGACCAGGCCGTACGCCCGGAAGAGCGGTGCGCCCTGGACCACGACGTCCTCGCGGCTCCACCGCCACGCGTCGGCCAGCAGGTCGAGGTCGGCGGCAATGGCGCGACGCGAGATGCGTACGCCGCGAGATGGCCCGCCCGCGCCCCCGGTGTAGAGGATGACCGCGTCGGTGCCCGGTGCCGGCTCGGGATGGTGCGTCGAGGAACGCTGGCGCAGGTCGACCGGGATCGTGGGCAACTGGTGCGTGCCAGACGTGTTCCGGCCGAGGAGGACCGTCGCCCCGGACTGCCGCAGGATGCGGACCCGTTCGCTTTCGTCGGCGTCGGGAGGCAGTGGTACGAGCGGGACGCCCGCGTGGAGGGCGCCGAGCATTCCGACCACCGTCTCCAGCGTCGGTGTGCCGTCGACCGCGACAGCGACAGCGCCCCTGATCCGGTCGGCGACCGCGGTGACGCAGCCGACCAGGGCCTCACTGGAGAGTGTGCCGCCGGCCACCCTGACCGCATCGGCCCGGTCCGCACCCGATCCCCGCAGCGCCGGCAGCAGCGTCATCTCCGCTATCCCCGGCGGAGTGCGTCGACGAGTCGCGGCAGCAACTGGGACATCACGGCGCCACAGAGCCCTTCAGGTCATGGGGCCGCACGGCCCCAATATCCGGCTGTCCCGACGTGGAAGCGGATGCCCCGAAATTAGGCCGCGCTATCGCCCGGCACAACCCCTAGCCGCCCGGCCAGGGTCCCCTGCCGACAGCCGGCAGGCCAGGTAGGACGCAATTTCGCTCCACTCTCGGTGGCGGGCGGTCCGGCCACCCTTTCCACTGGCGGACGACAGCAGCAGGATACGATTCCGCCCGAATGGCAGACAATGGAGCCGATGCTGCGGCCGAATTGCAGACCAGCGCGGAAGGAATCGACAGGACATCGGTATCGGACCGCCCGTTGTTTTCGCGGCTTCCGCCAACCGGCCCGGAATGTCGACAACCACCGACAGACCTCTGGGCGCATAGTTCATTTTTAACAACATAATCGCTTAATTTCCCAAAGGTCCGAATCGAGGAGCGGGTGACATCCAATGAGGGTTTCGCCCGCCAGCCCGACCCGGACAGCCCGCAGTCGCACTTCGGGCACCCACGACGCATTACCCGGCAAAAACAGAGAATATTTCGCAACCGTCGACCCGCCCGCCAGGGCCGGGGCGGCCCCCGGAGTCGAGCCGCCAGGCTGGCCCACCCTCCGGGGACAGCCACAACCCTCAGCCGAGCCGACCGGACCAGAGCCTGCCGCGACGACGGCGGAACGCAGACCGGGCGCCTAGCACGCAGAACCGCGCCCGCCAATCGCCGAGAGGGCCGGAAAAGCGGGATCTACGGACCGCGAGGGCAATCCTGTCACGTTACGGATCCACCCGGCGACTTTCTGCTGTCAACCGCGCACCGAAGGGCCGGCCCGACCCGCGCCGGCACCGAAAACCGATGTTTGCCTATCCTTTACAAACCCCGGCTTGCCGCCCAATTGCCGAACTGCCATACTCCCACCATCACGGCGGTCGATAGGGGGAAACCAACCCGGAAGAGGCCGGAGAATTGTCGCCGACGCTGGTGGGACCGCAACCCGGAGTCACCAGCCGGTCAAGTTGGTCGATGGTTCCCCAGTCGCGCTCGACGGTCGTCAATATTTGCCAAAACTGGAATGGGTCGAGAGTTGCCGGTCTCCGATTTCGTCGAACTCCAGGGCCGCGCAGGACGGGTGGCGCGTCCGGCGACCACGGGCCGCACGCTCCGTCGGGGGCCGCGTCGATGGAGCTGACCGAGCGGTCGTGCCAGCTCAGCCTGCTGGAACGCCGGCTCGCGGACCTGTTCCGGACCGGCACCACCCCCACCCCCACCGGCCGGACGATGACCGTGCTGACCGGTCCGGTCGGCTCCGGCAAGACCACGCTGTTGCAGACCATCGCCCGGCGGGCCTGCGAGTCCGGGGCGCGCGTCCTCAGCGCGAGCGCCTCGCGCGCCGAACGCGCCGTCCCGCTGGAGGTCATCCGCCAACTCCTCCGGATGGCGCCGCTGAGCGGGGCCGGCAGCCCGGACACCTGGACCCGCCTCGGCCGACTGCTGGACGCGGGCACCCTGACCTGGGCCGACGCCGGCGACACGGACCACGAGGAAACGGCCCGGGCCACCGCCGCGATCGGCGGGGCCCTGCTCGAGATGACCGCGCAGGGGCCGCTGGTCATCGCGGTCGACGACGTCCACCACGCCGACGTGCCGTCGCTGCGTTGTCTCGACTACCTGGCCCGACGCATCTCCGGCCTACCCGTGCTGGTCATCCTCACCGAGGCGCCGCGGACCAGGCCCTGGCGTCCGGAGGTCCACGCCGAACTGCTGCAACCCGCGAGGCTGCACCGCATCCGGATCCCGCTGCTCACCGCCGAGGGGACCTTCCAGCTACTCGCCCGACGACTCGGCATCCCGGTCGCCCGGACCATCGCCGAGGAGAGTCACCGGATCAGCGGCGGCAATCCGCTGCTGGTGCAGGCGCTCGCCGAGGACCAGGCCGCCGCGCCCCGGCCCACCGACCACCCGGTGGCCGGGGAGTCGTTCCGCGAGGCCGTGCTGAGCTGCCTGTACCGCTGCGACCACCTGGTGCTCAACGCCGCCCGGGTGCTCGCCGTGACCGGCGAGCCGCTGCACGGCAACCTGCTGCCGCACCTCGTCGACGTCGGGTCACGGGCCGCGCTGGGCGCGATCGACGGCTCGACCAGCGCCGGACTGATCAGCGAACAGGGGCTGTGCCATCCGGCGGTGGGCCAGGCCGTGATCGACGGGATGACCGCCGAGGAACGCGCACGGCTGCACCTGGAGGCGGCTGGCCTGCTGCACGAGGACGGCGCGACCCCGGCCCGGATCGCGCCACACCTGGTCGGGGTCGACGAGCTGGCCGAGCCCTGGATGGCGCAGACCCTGCTGGACGCCGGCGAGCAGGCGCTGCTCGACGGGGAGGTGGAGACCGCCCTGCGGTACCTGCGCCGCGCGAACCGGGGCCGCGTCGGCGAGTGCCTGCGGGCGCGGATCCGTTCCGCGTTGGCGCGTGCCGAGTGGCGGCTCGACCCGCAGGCCGCGATCCCGCACCTGGTGGGCGTCGTCTCCGCCATCCGCGCGGGGCACCTGGGCAGCCAGCAGGCCGCCGGCCCCATCCAGTACCTGCTCTGGCACGGCGAGGTCGACAGGGCCGTCGAACTCGTCGACCACCTGAGCGAACGGGCCGACGCCACCGATCCGCGGTCCGCAGCCGACCGGCTCGTCACCACGGGCTGGATGTCGACCTTCTACCCCGGGGTGATGGTCGACCGCCCCGCGCCCACCGCGGCCGCCCGGGACCCGCTCACCCTGGCCAGGGTCAAGCGCGGGCTCGCGGGAGCCACCCTGCTCTCCGCCGTGCTCGTACGCGGTGACGCCGCCGCGGTCGAGCAGGCCGAACGGGCGCTGTCGACCACCGGGCTGGACGACGAACCGAACATGTGGAACGCCATCTGCGCCCTCATCGCCATGATCTACGCCGACCGGCTGGACCTGGCCGACGACTGGTGCGACCGGCTGGGCCGCAACACGGCCACCCCGCGCCACCCCACCCCGTCGGCGACGCTCGCGGCCCTCCGGGCGGCCGTCACCGGACGGCGCGGTGACCTGCCCCGAGCCGAGAAGCTGGCCGAGGAGGCGCTGAACCAGCTCTCGCCGAAGAGCTGGGGAGTGGTCATCGGGATACCGCTCACCGTCCGGATGCGGGCCCTCACCTTCATGGACGAACTCGACGCGGCGGCGGCCTGCCTCCAGGTGCCGGTGCCACCGGCGATGTTCGAGACCCCGATCGGGCTGCACTACCTGCACGCCCGTGGGACACACGCCCTCGCCGCGGGAAACCCGGAGGCCGCGCTTGCCGACTTCCAGCTCTGCGGGCAGCTGATGAACCGCTGGCGGCTGGACTTCTCGGGCCTCGTCCCGTGGCGGACGGAGTCGGCCCGGTCGCTGCTCCGGATGGGCCGCCGCCAGCAGGCCGGCAAGCTGGTCCGCGACGAACTGGCCCGGCTGCGGCCCGTCCACGTCCGCTACCGGGCCGCCGCCCTGCGGGTCCTGGCCGCCACCGAGGACGGACCGGACCGGATCCCGCACCTGCGCAGCGCCGTCCGGCTGCTGCGGCAGTGCGGCGACCGGATGGAGCTGGCGCACAACCTGACCGACCTCGGTCACGCCTACCAGCAGGTCGGCGACCGGAGGCAGGCCCGCATCGCGACCCGGGCGGCCCGGGCGCTCGCCGAGGAGTGCGGCATCCCGATGCTGCGGCCCAGCGTCTCCACCGGCAGAGGCGGTACCGACGACGGCCGTCCCGACACGACGGTCGTGGTGCACGGGCTCAACGACGCCGAGTCCAGGGTGGCCGCCCTGGCCGCCCAGGGACACACCAACCGTGAGATCGCCGAGAAGCTCTTCCTCACGGTCAGCGCCATCGAGCAGCGGTTGACCCGGATCTACCGGAAGCTGGACGTCAACTCGCGCAGCGAGCTGGCCGTCCGACTGCGGCTGCACCGAGCCGGCGCGACTGTCCTGGACCCGCCGCGCGGCCCGGACGCCCCGGGGCGTCGGCCCCCTGGACCGCGACCGCGCTGACGGGCGCCGGCCGGCCGGGCCCGGTCTCCGCTGACCGTCCACCCGGGCTTCGTCCCGGCTGACCGGCCACCTGGCCCGCGCCTCGCCCGACCGTCGCCGGCCCGCGCCCGTCCCGGCCGGCCGAGCCCGGCGTCGACTCCCGTGTCCGCCGACCGTTCGGCCTCGGACTCCGCGTGTGCCTCGGTCGTTGCCGCCGCACCGGCAGCGCGATGCCGGCCCGTCACCAGTCGGCGCCTTTCGCCCGCCCGCGGTTGCCGGGCGTTCGCTTCCGGCCACGGTCCGTGCCGACGGGCATGCGCGGGGACGCGCGGTATGACACCATCGGTTTGCACACCCGACACCTCCCGCTCATCGGGTCGCCGCCTCCCCCGCCAGGCCGACTCCGACACCCCTCAAGACGATTCGCGCAACCCCTAACAGCGGATCAGATCCGCAGGTTTGTGCGCGAAACGATGGGGTCTCGTGCCCGTTGTCGCACCACCGTGCCGGTGCCAGACTCGCCTGAACACGCGGACCGTACGGCGAGAAGCCCGGTCCGGCGAAGAATTTCCAGGCTCCACCCGGCACGGCGGCCCGATGCGTTTCCACCCCTACCCGACAGACGCGGGTTCAGGGGCGGCCGTCCGGCAGGGGGGGGCGGTGTCGGCAACACCGGAGTACCCGGTTGCGCGCCGCGTACGAGAAGGGCACACGCTGGTGCTGGTGCTGGTGCAGCAAGAGGAACAGACAACCCGCCTCCGGCGCGCGTTTCGAGCGTGTGAGGAGCAGCAGCGCGGACACGTCGGGCTGGTCACCGGCGCCGTGGGGAGCGGCAAGACGAGCCTGCTGGAATCGTTCGGCGAGTGGGCGGCAGCCGCCGGCGGACAGGTGATGAGCGCCGCCGGTTCCAGGGCGGAACGCGGTCTCCACCTGGGAGTGGTCGGGCAACTGTTCCACAGTGCCCGACTCTCGCCGGAGGCGGCGGCGCGGGTCGAGACGCTGATGCGGGACGCCGCCTCCGCCGTACCCCTGCCCGAGCCCGGCGGTGAGGCGGCCGAGGGCGACCGGGCCTGGGCCCCCCTGCTCCACGGTCTCTTCGCCACCCTGCTCGACCTGACCGGCACCGGCCCCCTGGTCCTCGTCGTCGACGACGTGCACCACGCCGACCCGGCCTCGCTGCACTGCCTTCTCTACGTGGCCCGCAGGTTGCGTCACGCCCGGATCATGGTCGTGCTCGCCGAGGCGTCGACGCTGCGCCCGCCGCACCCGCTGTTCCGGGCCGAACTGCTCAGCCAGCCGCACTTCTCCCGGATCAGCCTGCCACCGCTGACCGTCGACGCCATCGCCCGGCTGGTCGGCGGCGAGGCCGACGCCGCCGACGCCCGGAGGACGGCGGAACGCTGCCTGCACATGACCGGGGGCAACCCGTTGCTCACCCGGGCACTGATCGAGGAGCAGGCCAGCGGCGAGCTGGGCGACGACTGCGGTACGGCCGTCGGTGACGGGTTCGACCAGGCCGTGCTCGGTTGTCTCTACCGGCACGAGCCGGGGGTACGCCGGGTGGCCCAGGCGCTGGCGGTGCTCAACCGGCCCGCGCCGACCGAACTGCTCGGCCACCTCCTCGACGTGGTGCCCGAGTCCACGGTCCCCGCGGTACGGGTGCTGCGCACCTCGGGTCTGATGGAGTCCGACCAGCTGCGTCACCCGCGCATCCTGCGCTCGATCCTCGGCGACATGTCGCCCGACGAACGGCGGAGCCTGCACCAGCGCGCCGCCGAGGTGCTGCACGACCACGGCGCCGAACCGAGCGTCGTGGCCGAGCATCTCGTGGCCGCCGGCTGGGCGGACGCGTCCTGGGTGGTACCGGTGCTCCAGGACGCCGCCGGGCACGCGTTGGCGTCGGGCCGGCCCGACGTGGCCGGTGCCTGCCTGCGCCTGGTCTCCCGCGCGCCGGCGGACGAGCGGCAGCGGGCCGCCACCACCGAGATGCTGGTGAGTGCCCGCTGGCAGGTCAACCCGCTGACCGTGAACGGGAAGCTGACCGAGCTGGTGGAGACGGCGCGGGCCGCCGGATGGTCCACCGACGCGGGCCTGTCCGCCGTGCCCTACCTGCTCTGGCAGGGACGGGTGGACGAGGCCACCGAGGCGGTCAGCGCCTCCCCCTGCGACGAGGAGCACGGCTCGGCCGGCCAGGCCGGTCGCCTGCGGATGATGCAGCTGCTGGTCTCCCTCTCCCACCCGGACCAACTGCCCGACGTGCGGGAGACCCCGAGCGCCTGGAGCCGGACGGCGAGCGCGCCGGCCACCATCAGCCCGTTGCTCCAGGCGGTGACCGTGCTCGGCACCGCGCTGACGCCGGCCGCGGACAACGACACCGTGGCGACCGCCGAGCAACTCCTCCAGCGCCACCACACGGACGACGGCACGCTGGGCCTGCTGACCGCTCCCCTGCTGGCGCTGCTCTGGGCGGGCCGGTCCGACCGGGTCGCGGTCTGGGGCGAGGTGCTGCTCGGCCGGCCGGCCGCCCAGCACGCCCCGGTGTGGCGGGCCGTCATCCGGGCGGTCCGGGCGGAGGCGGCGTTGCGCATCGGCGACCTGCCCGGCGCCGAGCACCACGCCCGGGCGGCCCTGGAAGACATGCCCGCCCCGGCCTGGGGGGTGGCGGTCGCGGGCCCGCTGGCCACGTTGATCGCCTGCGCGACCGAGGCGGGCCGGTTCGCCGAGGCCGACCGGTGGCTCGCCCACCCGGTCCCGCCCGGCATGTTCCGCACCCCGCTGGGCCTGCACTACCTGGCCGCCCGGGCCCGGCACCACCTGGCCGTGCGGCGGCCACACGCCGCCACCACCGACCTGCGGCGGTGCGGTGAGCTGATGCGCACCTGGGGCATCGACGCGGCCGGGCTGGTGCCGTGGCGGCTGGAGCTGGCCCGGGTGCAGCTCAGCGTCGGCAACAAGGCGCAGGCCACGCAGCTGCTCCAGGAACAGTTGCGGGTGCCGCACGGGGTCGACGACCGGACCCGGGGCCGGACGCTTCGGCTGCTCGCCACCACCGCCGCCCAGGACCACCGGCGCAAGCTGCTCTCCGAAGCGGTCAACCTGCTCCAGTCCAGCGGTGACCGGCTGGAACTCGTCCGGGCTCTCGGCGACACCGGTCAGACGCTGCAACGGGCCGGGGATTCCGCCCGGGCCCGGCTGCTCGTCCGCCGGGCCTACCAGCTCGCCCAGGACTGCGGGGCGTCGGTGCTGGCCCAGCGGCTGATCCGACGGGAGCCGGGCGGCGGGCTGCCCGCGTACCCGGCCACCGTCGAGATGCAGGAGCCGGACGACGGGCTGAGCGACGCCGAACGTCGGGTGGCCGCGTTGGCCGCCCAGGGACACACCAACCGGCAGATCTCCAGCAAGCTCTTCATCACCGTGAGCACCGTCGAGCAGCACCTGACCCGGGTGTACCGCAAGCTCGACGTGAAGCGGCGCACGGACCTGCCGTCCCGGCTCGTCGCGTACGCCGAGGCGCTGGCCGACGAGACCCAGGGCGCCACGACCTGAGGTGTGTCGCAGGGGCGCGGTGTTCACCCGCCGCGCCCCTGCGGCGCGTACGACAGCCGGATGCTCAACCGACGGCCAGCCCGACGCTCTGGCGGGCCGCCGTCCCGTCGCGGTGCCGCAGCACGAGATCGGCGGCGGCGGCGACCCCGCCGGCCTGCCGCATCCGCCGGCTCCACAGCTCCGCCCGCGACCGGAACGAGTCGTCGCCCAACAGCCGCCTGAGCTTGGCGAGGATGTCCGCGACGTTCAGCGAGTCGGCACGCTCGACGCTCAGCGCCACCCCGCTGTCGACCGCGCGTGCCGCGCCGTCGGGGCAGTCCAGCCAGAACGGCATCACCAGCTGCGGTACGGCGAAGTGGACGGCCTCGTGGATGGCGTTGGCGGCGCCGTGGTTGAAGACGGCCCGCACGTGCGGGTGGGCCAGCACCCGCAGTTGCGAGGGCACCCACGCCTCCACGCGCAGATTGCCCGGCAGCCGGTCCGCCGGTGGGAGAAGGTGCTGCTGGCGCGCGGGCAGTTTCCACAGCACGGCATGCTCGGGCCCGAGCCGTTCGGCGACCTCGACGATCGCCTCCACCTGCCTCCGCGACGGTCGCATGATGGTGCCGAACCCGACGTAGACCACCGAGGGGTGCTCGTCGAGCCACCGGGTCAGCGCGTCGTCGCCGTCGGCCGGCGGCAGTTCCCGGGGCACCACCGGCCCGAGCATCCGCAACTTCGCCGGGGCGGTCGCGAACGGATACTCGAAGCCGAAGACCGTGTACGCCATGAGCGCCGCGGCGGCCTCGACGTAGCCCGCCGGGCGCATCTCCGGGTTGCGGATGCCCGCGGCCTTGCGGGTGTCCACGGCGGCGAGGCTTCGCCGCAGCCGCTCCGGCTCCATCAACGCCCGCACCAGCCGGTTCCGGAAGGCGGCGTTGGCCGCCTGCTGTCGGGGGGTCATCCGCTCCGGCAGCCCGGAGAACGGGACGGGGTAGCGGGGCGGCAACTGCTCCTGGAGGAAGTTGGACGGCGGCAGCGAGATGCTGACCACGAAGGGCAGTTGCCGGGTCTGCGCCGCGTCCATCGCCCAGGTGGTGAGGCTGTCCACCACGGCCAGCGCCGGCCCGACCTCGTCGATGATCTCCAGACAGCGCCGGTAGAGCTGTTGCATGTGGTCGTAGTCGGTGCTGACGTCGAGGTACCGGGCGAAGGCGTTCGCCCGGTCGCCGGTGGTCAGCATCCGGTGCGTCGCATCGTCCCAGGCGTCCGGTGACGACTGCGGGCGGGCCGGGCCGAGCGAGACGAACGAGACCTCGCCCGGGCCGCGCAGGCCCTCGACGTCCCCCCGGCGATCCTCTGTCGACGCGAACCAGACGTTTCCGACGCCCCGAGCCTTCAACTCGCCCACGATGCTGAGCAGCGGGTTGAACATCCCCGCACTGTTGTACGCGACCACCAGCACCGCCCGGTCGCAGTCATCTCCGGTCATGACCACCGTCCCCGCCACTCCTTCCCGCCTGTTCGGCGACCCGCGCCGTCCCACCTGGAGTACGCCCCGCCGGCGGGCTGTTCGTGAAGCCGTTCAGTCGGGCGGTGGGGCCGGCCATCGAGATATGTCGGTGAAAAAGGGTCAGCGAGGCCATGATGAGCAGGCCGCCCCTCCGGGACGGCCTCAACCATCAGCCACCGCTGTCTATACACATTGCCACGGCCCGCACGAAGATGCTTGCTTTAGAGGCTGGTTTTTACCGATTTTCTTGGACGAAGCGACTCCGCAGTCCATATGCGCTGGTCAATGGCTTACGGGTGCGGCAAGGCGCGTGCATTCCTTTCCCCACTCGCGGTACATGGCCCGTCCGCCGGTGGCGCGCGGTTGCCCGCCGCCCACCGGCCGTGGGGCTGGCCCGCCTCCATCGGCATGTGGGGTGGCCTGCTCGACGCCGACGTCCCAGGCTGTGGCAGCCGCCGGTGCTGGTGGCGCCGACCCGTTCGACGCCGATGGCCCGAGCCGCGGAAGCGACTCGGGCCATCGGGCGTACCGGAACAGTGCGACGGACAGGTGACGACGACTGGTGAACGGCTGGGCCGGAATTACGCGGGGCCCCGCCGGGTCAACACCTATCTCGCCGGAAAGGAAGGCTCCTTCGTCAGGGGAAACAACGCCACAGCATCGACAGTTTTCGGCGCGTTTCGCCTAGTCCATGGAACGGCGCATGAAGCCACGCATGCCGATTGCCGAGAACACCACGAAGACCCCGGTGAGCACGACCATGCACAGCCAGAGCGGCAGCGACTCGACCCCCGGCGGGGCGACCAGCGACCGGGTCGCCTCGCTGACGTAGGTGAGCGGGTTGAGCGAGCAGACCACCTGGTACCAGCGCAGCGAGTCCAGGCCGAGCAGCGGGAACTGGGTCGCGCCGGTGAACATGAGCGGGGTCATCACCACGGTGAACATGATCTGGATGTGCTGCGTCGGCACCAGGGTGCCGAAGGCCAGGCCCACCGCGGCACCGACCAGCGCGCCGATCGCCAGCACCCCGATCACCTTGAGCACCACCGCCCAGGGCCAGGTGACACCGAGCATCAGCATGCCGACCGGGATCAGCACCATGCCGGCGATCCACCCACGGATGCCACCGAAGACGATCTTCTCCAACGCCACCAGCGGAATCGCCATGGGCGACAGCAGGCGGTCCTCGATCTCCCGGGTGAAGGAGAAGTCCATCATCATCGGCAGCGCGGTGTTCTCCAGCCCGATCAGGAAGGCGTTCAGCGCGATGACACCGGGCAGCAGCACGTTGGTGAAGCTCTCGCTGGCGTATCCCAGGTTGCCGAGCACCTTGCCGAAGATCAGCAGCATGAACAGCGGCTGGATGAAGACCTGGAGCAGGAAGCCGACCAACTCCCGGCCGGTGACGAACAGGTCCCGCGAGAGCACCGCGCGGAACGTGGCGAACTGGTCCAGCGCACGCACCGGCGGCGGCGCCGCGGCCGACGACGGCGCGGACGGGGTGGCGGGGGCGGCGACGCTCACCGTAGTTCCCTTCCGGTCAGGTGGATGAAGACATCTTCCAGGCTGGGCTGGCCGATGTTGAGGTCACGGACCTCGCAGCCCAGGTCAGCGAGGATCTTCATCGCCATCGGGATGGCGTTGGCCGGCTGGGTGCTGGTGTAGACCCGGAAGGAGAGCGGGGCGTCCGGGTCGACGGGTGCCTCGGGTGCCGGCGCGGGCATCGGCATCGGCGGCATGCCGGGGAACGTCGGCGCCGCGGCGGGTGCCGGGCCGCTCGCCCGGAAGTGCTCCACCCGCTCCACGTCCGGAATCCCGTCGAGCGCGGCACGCACCTCCTCGGCGGAGGCGCCGGGGGTCACCACGAGGGTCAGCGTGCTGCTGCCCGGCAGGGTACGCCTCAGCGCGGCGGGGGTGTCCAACGTGAGCAGCTTGCCGTGGTCGACGATGCCGACCCGGTCGCAGAGCTTCTCCGCCTCGTCCATGTCGTGTGTGGTGACCACCACGGTCACCCCGGCCCGCTTCAGCTCGGCGATCCGGTCGTGCACGAAGAGCCGGGACTGGGGGTCGAGGCCGCCGGACGGCTCGTCGAGGAAGAGCACCCGGGGCGAGTGCATCAGCGCCCGGGCGATCATCGTGCGCTGGGCGAGGCCGCCGGAAAGGAAGTCGGTACGGGAGTTGGCGTGCTCCTTGAGACC
Organism: Micromonospora sp. NPDC048170; assembly: GCF_040652795.1. NCBI lineage: Bacteria > Bacillati > Actinomycetota > Actinomycetes > Micromonosporales > Micromonosporaceae > Micromonospora > Micromonospora sp. NPDC048170. Next base: position 66,882 of record NZ_JBEZMR010000019.1, on the reverse strand, counting down.
CATCTGCTCCAGCAACTCGTCCGCCCGGCGGATGCGCTGCGCCCGGGGCACCCGGTGGTACGCCGCGTGGAACAACAGGTTCTGCCGGACGGTCAGCGCCCGGTCCAGGTTCACCCGCTGCGGGACGACCGCCAGCAGCTGCCGGGCGACAGCCGGCGCGCCGATCACGTCCGCGCCGCACACCTGAGCACGGCCGGACGTGGCCCGCACCCGTGTGGTCAGCACTCCGATCGTCGTCGTCTTGCCCGCGCCGTTCGGCCCGAGCAGTCCGAAGACCTCACCGGCAGCGACGGAGAAACTCAGCCCGCCCACCGCCGGTGGCATGTTGGGCTGGTACTGCTTGACCAGCTCCGTGACCACCACTGCCTCGTCCACGTCGTCATGCTCCCGTCCTGGATCATCGGTCCGATAGATGTGCGTACGCCGATAGGGGGCAATAGGGGCACGCCAGGGGCGCGGGCGTCACAGGCCCTGTCCCGTCAGCCACCGCTGGAGCGTGCCGGCGAGTTCCGGCCCCCGGTCGGCGACCATGCTGAAGTGGTCGCCGGCCGCGTCCACCGCCTCGTGCGGGAACGGCCAGCGGGACCGCCAGCCGCCCTCCTCGCCGTCCCACTCCCCCAACGGCTCGCTGGCCCGGACCAGCAGCGTGGACGCCGCCATCGGGGTCGGCTCCCAGTCCAGGAACAGCGGCAGGTAGCCGGCCCAGGCGGTCGTCCGCCAGTCGTCCATCGGCGTGTACGCGGTTTCCCGGTCGATCATCCCGTCGAGCAGCTGCGGCACCCACCCGCCGAGCACCTCGCTGTTCGCCGGATAGGTGTCCATCAGCACGACCGCGGCCGGCGACCGGCCCTGCCGTTCCAGCTCACCGGCGAGCAGGTTGGCCACCATCGCGCCACCGGAGTGGCCGGCCAGCACGAACGGGCCGGCGCCGACGGCGCGCAGCACCGTGTCGGCGTGCACCCGCAGCAGGGCGTCGAGGTCGGCGGGAAGTTCCTCCCCCACGCCGAAGCCCGGGTTGGGCAGGGCCCAGACGTCCCGTACCCCCCGGAAGCCGGCGGCGAGCCGGGCGTACTCGTGGGCCCCGGAGAGCAGGGACATGGTGCAGCAGCACACCAGCTGCGCCCCGGCACCCCCCTGTGCCAGCCGGAGGATGCCGGCCGGGCGGGTGAGCTGCGCCGGTTCGCTGAAGCTGGGCCGGAACTGGGCGAGCTTGACCAGGAGTTCGGCGTACCCGGCGGGATCCTCGCGCGCCTTCGGCTGGTTGAACAGCCCGCCGAGCAGTCCGCCGCCGGCACTCTCCGGGGCGGGCGATCCGGCGGCGTCCGGGGTGGCCTCGGCCGCGTCCGCGCCGACGAGCTGGCCGAGCAGATGGCGGGCCAGCGCCGTAGGGGTGGGGTGGTCGAAGAGCAGCGTGGCGGACAGCTCCGCCCCGGTCTCCTGGCGTAACGCGTCCCGCAGCTCCAACGCGGTCAGCGAGTCGAAGCCGAGCTCCAGGAAGTCCCGGTCGGCCTCGACGGCCCCGGGCGAGGCGTGTCCGAGCACCGTGGCCACGCGCGCCCGGACCAGATCCAGCAGGATCCGGTGCCGATCGCCGGCCGAGGCCCCGGCCAGCCGGTCGCGCAGCACCCGGGCCGGATCGGTGGCTTCGTCACCGGTCCTGCCGTCGCGGTCCAGGGCAGCCGCCGCCTCGGGCACGCCACGCAGCAGCGCACTGGGCCGTACGGCGGTGAACGCCGGCACGAACGCCGGCCAGTCGAGGTCGGCGACCGCGAGCTGGTCCTCGCCGCGTCCCACGGCCTGTTGCAGCGCGGACAGGGCCAGTTCGACGGTGAGCGGGCGGACCCCGCGGCGGCGCAGCTGTTCCGGGTCGGCGACCTCGTCCGCCCACGGCACCCACGCGACGACGGTGGCCGGCCGGCCGGCGGCACGACGGCGGGCGGCCAGCGCCTCCAGCCCGGCGCCGGCGGCGGCGGCGACCGCCGCGCCACCGCTGCCCCAGACGGCGGCGGTGGAGGAGAAGACGACGAACTCGTCGATCGGCCGGTCGGCGCAGACCCGGTCGAGCAGTTCCACCGCGGTGGTGCGGGCGGCGACGGCGTCGGCCAGGTCGGCCGGGGCCAACGCCGCGACCGGGTCGCCGGCCCCGTCGGAGTCGGCGACGTGCAGGACGGTGCGGACTCCGGTGTCGGCGGCGGCCAGCCGGTCCAGCACCTCGGGCAGCCCGTCGAGGTCGTCGACGGCGGTCACGGCGACGCCCTCATCGGCCAGCCACGCGGGCACCTCGGGGCCGACGAGGACAAGGCGGGTCGCGCCGCGGTCGACGAGCCACCGCAGCAGGTGCGGGGCACGCACGGCGGCGGCCCCGTGCACCAGGACCGCGCCCCGGGGCCGCCAGTCCGCGTCCACGGCGGCGCCGGCAGGGGCGCGGGACAGCCGCCGCGCGTACACCCCGCCGGAGCGCACCGCCAGCTGGTCCTCGTCGCCGTCGCCCGCGACGAGCCGGGCGAGCGCCGCGAGGGAGGCCTCGTCCGGTTCCGCCGGCAGGTCGACCAGCCCACCCCAGAGGCGCGGCTGTTCCAACGCCAACACCCGACCGAGACCCCAGAGGTACGCCCCGGCGGGGGCGGGTACGGGATCGTCCGCGTCGACGGTCACCGCGCCCCGGGTCACGGTCCACACCGGCGCGCCGCTCCCGGCCTCGCCGAGGGCCCGGACGAGCGCGGCGGTGCCGGCGAGCGCGGCCGTCCCGGTGGCCCCGGCCGGCTCCCCCGCCGACAGCAGCGAGACCACGACCGCCGGGGTGGCCCCGGCGGGCAGCGCCCGGGCGACCTCACCCGGGTCGTCGCCCACGGTCACGAGCTCCGGGTCGAGGCCCTCGGCGCGCAGTGCCGTCAGCACGTCCGCGGCGTCGGTCCGTGCCCCGGCCACCACCAGGCAGGGGCCGGTCGGTGCGGAGCCGGCGGGCGGCGGGTCGACGCGGACCCAGTCGGTGCGGTACCGCAGGCCGTCCAGTTCGGAGCGGTGACGCCGACGATGCCGGTACGCCGCGAGGGCGGGCAACAGTTCGGTGAGCGCGTCCTGCCGGTCGGCGTCGAGGCCGAGCGCGGCGGCCAGCGACTCCGGCCGGTCCGCCTCCACGGCGGCCCAGAACTCCTCGTCCTCGCTGGGCACGGAGGGCTGACCGAGGTCGACGACGAGCGGATCCGGCCAGTACCGCTCATGGTGGAAGGCGTACGTGGGCAGCTCGATCCGTGCCGCGTCGGTACCGGCGAGGAGAGCCGGCCAGTCGACACCGGCCCCACGCAGGTCGACGGCGGCGAGCGCGGCGAGCAGGCTGGTCGGCTCCGGCTGGTCCCGGCGGCCGAGCGGCACGAAGGCCGCCGGCTCGGCGTCGGCCAGGCACTCCCGGGCCAACGCGGTCAGGGCCCCGTCGGGGCCGAGCTCCAGGAAGGTCGCCACGCCCGCGGCGGCCAGGGTGGCGACGCCGTCGTGGAAGCGGACGGTGTCCCGGACGTGGTCGACCCAGTAGCCGGGATCGGTGGCCTGGGCGGCGGTGAGCAGCTCACCGGTGCGGTCCGAGACGAGCGGCAGGGTCGGCGGGTGCCAGGTGACCTTCTCCGCGATCACCCGGAAGTCGGCCAGCATGCCGTCCATCCGGGCGGAGTGGAAGGCGTGGCTGACGCGCAGTCGGCGGGACCGTCGGCCCTGGGCGGCGAGCTGTCTGCCCGCCGCGAGCACGGCTTCCTCGTCGCCGGAGAGCACCACCGACCTGGGACCGTTCACGGCGGCCAACGCCACCCGGTCGTCGAGCAGCGCGGCCACCTCGGCCTCGGACGCCCGGACCGCCAGCATCGCCCCGCCGGCCGGCAGTTCCTGCATGAGCCGGCCCCGGGCGGCCACCAGGGTCGCCGCGTCGGCCAGCGACAGCACACCGGCGACGTGCGCCGCGGCCAGTTCGCCGACCGAGTGGCCGAGCAGGTGCTGCGGACGCAGCCCCCACGCCGTGACGAGCCGGAAGGCGGCCACCTCGTAGGCGAACAGCGCGGGCTGGGTGAACTCGGTGCGGTCCAGCAGCGCCGCCTCGGGCGAGTCGGGGTGGGCGAAGACCACCTCCCGCAGCGGGCGGCTCAGGTGCCGGTCCAGTTCCCCGGCCACCTCGTCGAAGGCGGCGGCGAACACCGGGAACCGGCGGTGCAGCTCGGCGCCCATGCCGGCACGCTGGGCGCCCTGGCCGGTGAAGAGGAAGGCGACCCGGCCGGCCGCGCGGGCCACGCCACGCACCACGCCGGGGGCGTTGCGCTCCTCCGCGACCGCGCGCAGGCCGGCCAGCAGCGCGTCCCGGTCGTCGCCGATCACGGCCGCCCGGTGCGGCAGCGCCGCCCGGGTGGTGACCAGCGAGTACGCCACGTCGGCCGGGGCCAGGTCCGGCTGGGCGGCGAGGTGGTCCAGCAGCCGCCGGGCCTGCCCGGCCAGGGCCGGCGCGGAGCGGGCGGAGACGATCCACGGGGTCGGCGGGGCGGGCGTACCCACCGGCCGTACGGAGTCGGTCTCCGCCGCGACGGCCTGCTCGATGATGACGTGCGCGTTGGTGCCGCTGATCCCGAACGCGGAGACCCCGGCCCGGCGCGGCTGCCCGGTCTCCGGCCAGGGCTCCGCCCCGGTCAGCAGGGACACCGCCCCGGCCGACCAGTCGACGTGCGGGGTGGGCTCGTCCACGTGCAGGGTCGGCGGCAGCACCCCGTGCCGCATCGCGAGAACCATCTTCATCACCCCGGCCACACCGGCGGCAGCCTGCGTGTGACCGATGTTCGACTTGATCGACCCCAGCCACAGCGGCCGATCCGCCGGACGGTCCTTCCCGTACGTCGCCAGCAGCGCCTGCGCCTCGATCGGATCACCCAGTGTGGTGCCCGTGCCGTGCGCCTCCACCACGTCCACCTGCTCGGCGGTCAACCCCGCGCTGGCCAGGGCCTGCCGGATCACCCGGCGCTGGGAGGGTCCGTTCGGGGCGGTCAGCCCGCTGCTGGCCCCGTCCTGGTTGACGGCGCTGCCGCGTACCACGGCGAGAACCGGGTGGCCGTTGCGGCGGGCGTCGGACAGCCGCTCGACCAGCAACATGCCGGCCCCCTCGGACCAGCCGGTGCCGTCGGCGGCGGCGGCGAACGACTTGCACCGGCCGTCGGTGGACAGGCCGCGCTGCCGGGAGAACTCGACGAAGACGGTAGGGGTGGCCATGACCGACACCCCGCCGACCAGCGCCATCGTGCACTCCCCCAGCCGCAGCGCCTGGCAGGCGAGGTGCAGCGCGACCAGTGACGAACTACAGGCGGTGTCCACGGTGACCGCCGGCCCCTCCAGCCCCAGGGCGTACGAGATCCGGCCGCTGGCCACGGCGGCGGCGCTGCCGGTGCCGAGGTAGCCCTCGACGCCGCCGGTGACGCCGGTGAGCAGCGCGGCGTAGTCGCCCTGGCTGCTGGTCGCCGCGTACACGCCGGTGGACGCGCCGCGCAGCGTGGTCGGGTCGATGCCGGCCCGCTCGAACGCCTCCCAGGCGGTCTCCAGCAGCAACCGCTGCTGCGGGTCCATGGCCAGGGCCTCGCGCGGGCTGATGCCGAAGAAGGCGGGATCGAAGTCGCCGGCGGAGTAGAGGAACCCGCCCTCCCGCACGTACGACGTGCCCCGGCTGTCGGGGTCCGGGTCCGGGTCGTAGAGCGCGCCCAGGTTCCAGCCCCGGTCGTCGGGGAACGCCGACATCGCGTCGGTGCCGCCGGCGACCAGGTCCCACAACTGCTCCGGCGACCCGACGCCGCCGGGGAACCGGCAGCTCATCCCGATGATCGCCACCGGTTCGCTGAGCGCGGCGGTGAGCTGCTGGTTCTGCTGCTTGAGCTTCTGGTTGTCGAGCAGGGACGCGCGCAGCGCGCCAACGACCTCGTCCAGTGAAACACTCATCGGGGGCTCCTCAGGGCCGGCCGGGTCACGAGTCGGAGCCTTCCAGGGCCATCCGGACCAGGCCGGCGACGTCGAGTTCGCGGATCTGCGCCTCGGGCGCGGGAGACGCGGCCGAGGCGGCGGGCGCCACGGCCACCGGGCCGGCGCTCGTGCGGGCCAGCTGGAGCAGCTGGTCGAGCAGGCCCGCCCGACGCAGCTCGTCCAGTGGGATCGCGGCGAGGGCCCGGCGGACCGACTCCTCGTCGCCGCCGTCACCGGCGTCCCCGCCCCCGTCTGCGAAGAGCTCCTCGTACAGGTGGTCGGCCAGGCCGGCCGGGGTCGGGTAGTCGAAGACGACCGTGGTGGGCAGGTCGTGCCCGGTCGCCGCGGTGAGCAGGTTGCGCAGCTCCACCGCGGTGAGCGAGTCGAAGCCGAGGTCCAGGAAGCCCCGGTCGGTCTCGATCACGTCGCCCGAGGAGTGGCCGAGCACCTTCGCCGCGTCGACCCGCACCATCTCCAGCAGCGCGGCCCGCCGCTCGTCGCCGGGCAGCGCCCGCAACCCGGCGAGTAGGTCCCGGGCGACGGGCGCGACCGCGTCCGGCGTCTCGGCGGGCGCGACGGCCAACGCGCGTACGGCCGGCAGGTCGGCCAGGAGCGGGCTGGGCCGCAGCACGGTGAACAGCGGCTGGAAGACGGCCCAGTCGACGTCGGCGACGGTGACGCAGGTGTCGCCGGCCGCCAGGGCGTGCCGCAGCCCGGCCATCGCCACGCCCGGGGGCATCACCCGCAGGCCGCGGCGGCGCAACTGCTCCGGCGCGCCCTCGGTGTACATGCCCGACTCGGTCCACGGCCCCCAGGCGACGGAGGTGGCCGTCAGGCCCCGGCCGCGCCGCCGCTCGGCGAGCGCGTCCAGGTAGGCGTTGCCGGCCGCGTACGCGCCCTGCCCGCCGCTGCCCCACACCGCCGAGATGGACGAGAAGAGCACGAACGCGTCCAGCTCGACACCGTCGAGCAGCTCGTCGAGGTGTTCGGCGCCGGACAGCTTCGGGGCGATGACGTACGCCAGGTCCTCCAGGGTGGTGTCGGCCAGCGGCACCACCTCGCTGACCCCCGCGGCGTGCACCACCGCGCGCAGCGGCGGCCCCTCCCGCCGCAGGTCGGCCAGGAGCTCGGCCACCGCCGTCCGGTCGGCGGCGTCGCACCGGGCGACCCGGCAGTCCACCCCGAGGCCGGTCAGCTCGGCGAGGAGCTCGGTCGCGCCCGGGGTGTCGGTGCCACGTCGGCTGGTCAGCACCACCCGCTCCGCGCCGGCGCCGGCCACCCAGCGGGCTACGTGCCCGCCGAGCGCGCCGGTGCCGCCGGTGATCAGCACGGTGCCCCGGGGCTGCCACGGCTCGGGCTCCCCGGCGGTGACGGCCGGGGCGAGCCGCCGGACCAGCACGCCGGACTCGCGGACGGCGAGCTGGTCCTCGGCGCCGCCGCCGGTGAGGATGCCGCCCAGCCGCATCGCCGTCCAGGGCTCGAGGTCGGTGGGGAGGTCGACCAGTCCGGCCCAGCGGGCGGGCTGCTCCAGGGCGGCCACCCGGCCCAGCCCCCACAGCATCGCCTGCCGGGGGTTGGCCGGGACGTCGTCCTCGCCGATCCCGACGGCGCCCTGGGTGACGCACCAGAGCCGGGCAGAGGCGTCGAGGTCGGTCAGCTGCTGGAGCAGGTGCACGGTCGCGGCGAGGCCGCGGGGCAGCGCCGGGTGCTCGGCGTGCGGGGCGTCGTCCAGGCCGAGGAAGGAGAGGATCGACAGTGGCCCGTCGGCCGCACCGAGTGCCTCGGTGAGGACGTCGGCGAGCTGTCCGCACAGCTCGTCGGGGTCGGCGGCGGTGTCGACGGGCACGGTGGTCACGTCGGTGCCGAGGGCCCAGGTGCAGGAGTTCAGGTCCGGGTCGTCCGCCCGGTCGGCGGGCAGCAGCACCAGCCAGCGGCCGGGGTCCTGCCCCTCCGGGATCTCCGCGATGGGCTCCCAGACGGCCCGGTACCGGCTGCCGTCCACGAGGGACCGTTCCCGGCCACGCCGCCGCCACGCGGACAGGGCCGGCAGCACGGTCCCGAACGGCTGGTCCCGGTGCACGTCCAGGTCGCGGGCCAACGACTCGAGGTCCTCGGCCTCGACCGCCGCCCAGAAGCGGCGCTCGACCTCGGTGCGGTCGTCCTCGGCCGCCAGGGCGGCCCAGGGCGGCGGCTCCGGCCAGTAGCGCCGCCGGTCGAACGTGTAGGTGGGCAGCTCGACCCGCTGGGCGCCGGTGCCCTCGTAGAGGGTGGACCAGTCCGGGGACACTCCGTGGGAGTGCAGCGCGGCGACCGCCCGCAGCAGGGTGTTCGGCTCGGAACGATCCCGGCGCAGGGCGGGCACGAACAGGGGGGCCCGGCCGCCGGCCGGGGCGCCCTCGGCCAGGACGGCCTGGGCGAGGGCGGTGAGCACCCCGTCCGGGCCGATCTCGACGTAGCCGGTGACGTTGCGTTCCCGCAGCGCCGCGACGGCGTCGGCGAAGCGCACGGCGTCGCGGGCGTGCCGCACCCAGTACTCCGGCGTGCCGATCTCCGTCGCGTCGACCGGACCACCGGTGACGGTGGAGACCATCGGGACGGTCGGGGCCTGGTACCGCAGCCGCCCGGCGACGGCGGCGAGGTCGTCGAGCACCGGATCCATCAGCGGGCTGTGGAAGGCGTGGCTGACGGTCAGCCGCCGGATCCGGACGCCCCGGGCGGTCCACTCGGCGGCCAGTTCCTCGACGGCGTCGCCGGCCCCGGACACCACGACGGCGGTGGGACCGTTGACGGCGGCGATCGAGACCCGGTCGGCGCGGTCGCCGAGCGAGGCGGTCACGTCGGCCTCGGTGGCGGCGATGGCGAGCATCGCCCCGCCGGCCGGCAGCGCCTGCATCAGCCGGCCGCGGGCGGCGACCAGCTCGGCGGCGTCGGCCAGGGACAACACCCCGGCGGCGTGGGCGGCGGCGAACTCGCCGATGGAGTGCCCGGCGACCGCGTCGGGGCGGACACCCCATGCCTCGAGCAGCCGGAACAACGCCACCTCGACGGCGAAGAGCGCCGGCTGGGTGAACTCGGTGCGGTCCAGCGACTCGGCGTCCGGGGTGTCGGACTCGGCGAAGAGCAGCGGCTTCAGCGGGCGGGGCAGGTGCGGGTCGAGGGCGGCGCAGACCTCGTCCAGCGCGGCGGCGAAGACCGGGAACGCCTCGGCCAGCTCGCGCCCCATGCCGGCCCGCTGGGCCCCCTGCCCGGAGAACAGGTACGCCACCTTCGGCCTGGGCGCGGCCACGCCGGTGACCACCAGCGGCGAGTCCTCGCCGGAGCCGAGGGCGCGCAGCCCGGCGCCCAGGGCGACCCGGTCGGTGGCGAGAACGACGGCCCGGTGCTCCAGGGTGGCCCGGGAGACCGCCGACGACCAGCCGACGTCGACCGTCCGCGGAGCCTCCAGCCCGGTGAGCTGGTCGGCCCAACGGCCCGCCTGGGCGGCCAGGGCGATCTCGGTGCGCCCCGACAGCAGGACCGGCACCATCGGCAGCCGGGCGGGGTCCCCCGGGGGCTGCTCCCCGACGGGCGGCTCCGGGGCCTGCTCCAGGATGGTGTGCGCGTTGGTGCCGCTGATTCCGAACGAGGAGACGGCAGCCCGGCGCGGGTGCCCGGTGACCGGCCACGGTCGGCCCTCGCCCAGCAGTTCGACCGCGCCGACGCTCCAGTCCACCTGGTCGGTCGGCTCGTCGACGTGCAGGGTCTGCGGCAGGTAGCCGTGCCGCAGGGCCAGCACCATCTTGATGATCCCGGCCACCCCGGCGGCGGCCTGGGTGTGCCCGATGTTGGACTTGATCGAGCCGAGCCAGAGCGGCTGGTCGGCCGGCCGCTCCCGGCCGTACGTGGCGAGCAGGGCCTGCGCCTCGATCGGGTCGCCGAGCCTGGTGCCGGTGCCGTGCGCCTCGACGGCGTCGACGTCCGCCGGGGTGAGGCCGGCGTTGGCGAGCGCCTGCCGGATCACCCGCTGCTGCGACGGCCCGTTCGGCGCGGTGAGGCCGTTGGACGCGCCGTCCTGGTTGACGGCGCTGCCCCGGATCACCGCGAGCACGGGGTGGCCGTTGCGGCGGGCGTCGGACAGCCGCTCGACCAGGAGCAGGCCGAGGCCCTCGCCCCAGCTGGTGCCGTCGGCGGCGGAGGCGAACGCCTTGACCCGGCTGTCCGGGGCGAGCCCCCGCTGCCGGCTGAAGCCGACGAACACCCCGGGGGTGGACATGACGGTGACGCCGCCGACGAGGGCGAGGGAGCACTCCGCCCGGCGCAGCGCCTGGCAGGCCCAGTGCAGCGCGACCAGCGACGACGAGCAGGCGGTGTCCACCGACACGGCGGGCCCCTCGAGTCCGAGGGTGTACGACACCCGACCGGAGAGCACGCTGCCGGCGTTGCCGGTCATCAGGTGCCCCTCGGCGCCCTCGGCGCTGAACATCAGGTTCCGGTAGTCCTGGTAGTTGGTGCCGACGAAGACCCCGGTGGGGCTGCCGCGCAGCGCCTGCGGGTCGATCCCGGCCCGCTCGATCGCCTCCCAGGAGGCCTCCAGCAGGAGCCGCTGCTGCGGGTCCATGGCCAGGGCCTCGCGGGGGCTGATGCCGAAGAACCCGGCGTCGAACTCGGCGGCACCGGTGACGAAGCCGCCCTCGCGGGCGTAGCTGGTGCCCTCCTTCTCCGGGTCGGAGTCGAAGAGCCGGTCGAGGTCCCAGCCCCGGTCGGTGGGGAACTCGCCGATCGCGTCGCCGCCGCCGGCCAGGAGCTGCCACAGCTGCTCCGGGGTGTCCGCCCCGCCGGGGAGGCGGCAGCTCATCGCCACGATGGCGATCGGCTCGTCGTCCTCGGCCGTGGTGGCCGGCGCGGGGGTGGCCACGTCCGGCGCGGCACCGGTGAGCAGTTCGTCGAGGTGCGCGGCGAGCACCGTCGGGTTCGGGTAGTCGAAGGCGAGCGTCGCGGGCAACCGCAGGTCGGTGGCGGCGGCGAGGAAGTTGCGCATGTCCACGGCGGTCAGCGAGTCCAGGCCGAGGTCGCGGAAGGGCAGGGTGGCCGGGATGTCATCGGCTCCGCCGTAGCCGAGCGCGGTCGCCGCGCACTGGCGCACCAGCTCCAGCAGCGTCGCGGCACGCTCCGCCGGGGCGAGCCCGGCGAGCCGCCGGGCCAGCGCCGACGGTACGTCCGTCTCCGCCTCGGCGGTCTCCTGCGTGACCTGCCGGGTCGCCTCGCCCACCTCGGCGAGGTCGCCGATCAGCGGGCTGGGCCGGACCAGGGTGAACGCGGGGGCGAACCGGGCCCAGTCGATGTCGGCGATCAGGGTCGTGGTCTCGCCGCGCCGCAGCGCCCGGGCGAGGGCCTCGACGGCCAGGTCGGGGTCCATGCCGACCATGCCGCCCCGGCGCAGCCGCTGCTGGGCGCGTTCGTTGTCGGCGGGCAGGCCGGCCCCGCTCCACGCGCCCCAGGCCACCGACAGGGCGGGCCGGCCCTCGGCCCGGCGCCGCTCGGCGAGGGCGTCGAGGAACGCGTTTGCCGCCCCGTACGCGCCCTGCCCGGCGTTGCCGGTGGTGCCGGCGACGGAGGAGAACAGCACGAAGGCGTCGAGGTCGAGGTCCCGGGTCAGCTCGTCGAGATGGGCGGCGGCGGCGCACTTGGGCGCGGCGACGGTGTGCAGGCGCTGCGCGGTGGCGGTGTCGACGATCCCGTCGTCGAGGACGGCGGCGGTGTGCAGCACGGCGGTCACCGGGGCGTCCCCGGGGACGGTGGTCAGCAGGTCGGCCACCTGTGCCCGGTCGCTGACGTCGCAGCGGGCCACGGTGACCCGTACGCCCAGGTCGGTCAGTTCCGCCTCCAGCTCGGCGGCACCCGGGGCGTCCGGGCCGCGGCGGCTGGCGAGCAGGACGTGCGCGGCGCCGGAGCGGGCCGCCCACCGGGCCAGGTGCCCGCCCAGCCCGCCCGTGCCGCCCGTGATCAGCACGGTGCCGCGCATCCGCCAGGTGTCGTCCGCGCTCTCGGAGTTCGTGGCCGGCTCGGGCTCGGTGATCCGGGCGAGGCGGCGGACGAAGACCCCGGAGTCGCGGACGGCGAGCTGGTCCTCGCGGCCGCCGTCGCCGAGCTGGTCCGTACCGTCGCCGTCGCCGAACTGGTCGGCGTCGCCGCTGTCGCCGAGCGCCGCGCAGAGCAGGGCGCCGGTCTGCGCGTCGAGGGTGTCCGGCAGGTCGAGCAGGCCGCCCCAGCGGCCGGGGTGTTCGAGGGCGACGGCGCGGCCGAGCCCCCACACGGAGGCGGCGACCGGGTGCGGCGGCTGGTCGTCGGCGGAGACCGCGACGGCCCTCCGGGTCACGCACCACAGTGGTGCCTCGACGCCGAGCGACCCGAGCGCCTGCACCAGCAGGGCGGTGCCCGACACGGCCAGCGAGGTCGCCGGATGCTCCGGGTGTGCCCGCTCGTCCAGGCCCAGCAGCGAGAGCACGGCGACGGGCCCCTCCGGGCCGGTGAGCGCGGCGCGCAGCCGGTCGGCCAGCGCCGCCGGGTCGTCGGTGGCGTCCAGCCGCACGGGCACGACGTCGGCGCCGAAGTTGCCGAGGGCCGCCAGCACGTCGGTGACCAGGGGGTCTTCGCCCAGCGCCGCGGGTACCGGGACGAGCCAGGTGCCGGCGAGCCAGGTCAGCGGCAGGTCGGGTACGGCCTGCCAGGTGACCCGGTAGCGCCACCGGTCGATGTCCGGCTCACCGTCGGGCGCGGCCGGGAAGACCGGCGGCGCGGGCCAGTACCGGTGGTGGTCGAAGGCGTAGGTGGGCAGGTCGACGATGGCCGCGGTGGGGATGACGTTGGTCAGGTCGACGGGCAGGCCGATGGCGTGCGCGGTGGCGAGGTTGGTCAGCAGCCGGGTCGGGTCGTCGTCGTCGCGCCGCAGGCTGCCCAGCGTGTGGCCGGTGACCCCGGTGTCGTCGAGGATGGCCGTCACCGGCATCGTCAGCACGGGGTGGGGGCTGATCTCGACGAACGTGGTGTGGCCGGCGGCGACCGCCACCCGCACGGCCGGGTCGAAGAGCACCGTCTGGCGCAGGTTGTCGTACCAGTGGTCCGCGCCCATGGCGAGCGGGTCGGCCCAGTCGCCGGTGAGGGTGGAGACGAGGCGGGTGTGACCGGGCTGCGGGGTGATGTCGGCCAGGTCGGCGCGGAGTTGCTCGGCGACCTCCTGCACCGCCGGTGAGTGCGACGCGTAGTCGACGGGAATCAACCGGGCCCGGATGCCCTCGGCCTGGCACGCCTCGACGAGGTCGGCGACGTGCTGCGGCGGGCCGGACACCACGACGGTGGCCGGGCCGTTGACCGCCGCCACCCCGACGCCCGGGAACGCCGGCAGCCGCTCGGCGACGGCGTCGGCGGACAGGTCGACCGACGCCATCGTCCCCGTGCCCCGCAGCACGGTCAGCGCCCGCGACCGCAACGCCACCGCCCTCGCCGCATCCTCCAACGAAAGGATCCCCGCCACACACGCGGCACCGATCTCACCCTGCGAATGACCGATCACCACCGCCGGGTTCACCCCCGCGTGCTGCCACACCGCCGCCAGGGCGATGCCCACAGCCCACAGCACCGGCTGCACGACCTCCACCCGCGCCAACCACGACTCATCCTCGCCGGTCAACACCGACACCAGATCCACATCCAGGTACGGCGCGAGAGCCCGCTGACACTCCGCCAACTTCGCGTCGAACACCGGCGTACGCCCCACCAGACCGGCCGCCATCCGCGCCGACTGGGCGCCCTGCCCCGGGAACACGAACACCGGACCCGCGCCGGGGCCCGACGCCACACCGGTGAACACGTTCCCGGCCGGCAGACCCGCCGCGACCGCGTCCAGCCCGGCCAGCAGCTCGCCGACGGTCGACCCGGCCACGGCGGCCCGGTGGTCGAACGTCGACCGGGTGGCCGCCAGGGACCAGCCCACCGCGGCCGGGTCCAGGCCCTCCCGTTCCCGCACGTACGACGCGAGCCGGGCGGCCTGCCCGGCGAGGGCGGCCTTCGACCGGGCCGACACCGGCCAGACGAGCGCGTCGGCGGCGACCAGGCCGGGGGCGGAGCCGGACGGGCGGTCCTCGGCCACCTCGTCCGGCTGCTCGATGATCACGTGGGCGTTGGTGCCGGAGATGCCGAAGGAGGAGACGGCGGCCCGCCGGACCCGGCCCGTCTCGGGCCACGGCCGCGCCTCGACGGCCAGTTCCACCGCGCCGGCCGTCCAGTCGATGTGCGGGGACGGCGCGTCCACGTGCAGCGTCGCGGGCACGACCCCGTGCCGCATGGCGAGCACGACCTTGATCACCCCGGCCACCCCTGCGGCGGCCTGGGCGTGGCCGATGTTCGACTTCACCGAGCCGAGCAGCAGCGGCGGGGCCTCTCCACGGTCCTGCCCGTACGTGGCGATGAGCGCCTGCGCCTCGATCGGGTCGCCCAGTTTGGTGCCGGTGCCGTGTGCCTCCAGCACGTCGACGTCGGCCGTGGACAGCCGGGCCGAGGCGAGCGCCTGGCTGATCACCCGCTGCTGTGCCGGCCCGTTCGGCGCGGTCAGTCCGTTCGACGCGCCGTCCTGGTTGACGGCGGAGCCGCGGACCACCGCGAGGACGCGGTGACCGTTGCGGCGGGCGTCCGACAACCGCTCGACCAGCAGCCAGCCGACGCCCTCGGAGAACCCCGCGCCGTCGGCGGCGGCGGCGAACGACCTGCACCGCCCGTCCGTGGAGAGGGCGCGCTGCCGGCTGGATCCGATGTAGAGACCCGGGGTGGCCATCACGGTCACCCCGCCGGCCAGGGCCAGGTCGCACTCCCCCGCCCGCAGCGCCTGCACCGCGAGGTGCAGCGCCACCAGCGACGAGGAGCAGGCCGTGTCGATGGAGACGGCGGGCCCCTCCAGCCCGAGGGTGTACGACACCCGGCCCGACGCGACGGCCGCCGCGCCCCCGGTCATCGAGTGCCCCTCGTCGCCGTCCGGCGACATCATCAGCAGGGTGCCGTAGTCCTGCCCGTTGGTGCCGACGAACACCCCGGTGCGGCTGCCGCGCAGCGAGGCCGGGTCGATCCCGGCGGCCTCGATCGCCTCCCAGGACGTCTCCAGCAGCAACCGCTGCTGGGGGTCCATGGTCAGCGCCTCGCGGGGCGAGATGCCGAAGAAGGCGGAGTCGAACTCCCCGGCCCCGTCGACGAACCCGCCCTCCCGGGCGTACGAGGTGCCCGGGTGGTCGGGGTCGGGGTGGTAGAGCCGCTCCAGGTCCCAGCCCCGGTCGTCGGGGAAGGGGGCGACGGCGTCCCGGCCGTCCCGCAACAGCTCCCACAGGTCGTCGGGGTTGCGCACCCCGCCGGGCAACCGGCAGCTCATCGACACGATCGCCACCGGCTCCAGTTCCTGGGACTGTGCCTCACAGAGCCGGCGGCGGGTGTCGTGGAGATCAGCCATGACCCGCTTGAGGTAATCGCGGAGCTTGTCTTCATTGGCCATCGGAGTGCCGCTTCCTCGCAAGGGACGGGGAGAGAACTGGAGCCGGGGGGTCAGGAGATGCCGAGGTCCTTGTCCACCATCGCGAACAGCTCGTCGTCGGTGGCGTCGTCGAGATGCCGGCCGATGGCGGCGCCACCGCCGTCCTGGCCGAGCCGGGAGAGCATCGCCTGGAGACGTACGGTGGCCCGCACCCGGGCCGCCTCGTCCCGCGCCACCACGTCGAGGCTGTCGGCGATCCGGTCGAGATCGTCGAGGAGAGCGGTCGGGGTGACCACGTCGTCGTGGGCGACCTCGGCGAAGAGGTACTCCGCCAGGGTCGTCGGGGTCGGGTAGTCGAAGACCAGGGTGACCGGGAGGGCCACGCCGGTGGCCGAGCCGAGCCGGTTGCGCAGCTCGACGGCGGTGACGGAGTCGAAGCCCAGCTCCCGGAACGCCCGGTGCTCGTCCACCGACTCGGCGGACGGGTAGTTGAGCACGGCGGCGACCTGGCTGCGGACCAGGCCGAGCAGCACGGCCTGCCGTTCGGCGGCGGGCAGCCCGGCGAGCCGCTCCTGCACCGAGTCCGGACCGTCGCCGGCCTCCACGCTGGCCACCTTCTCGGCGGTGGAGAGCCGGCGCACGTCCGGCAGGTCGCTGATCAGCGGGCCCGGTCGGGTGGCCGTGAAGGCGACGGAGAAGCGTTCCCAGGCGATGTCGGCGATGGTGAGGAACGCCTCGCCGTGGTCCACGGCCTGGTGCAGCGCGGCGATGGCCGCGTCGGGGGTCATCTCGGGTACGCCGTGCCGGTGCAGCAGCTCGCCGAGCGGCCCGTCGGCCATGCCGCCGCCGGCCCACGCGCCCCAGGCGATGGAGGTGGCGGTCAGGCCGAGCCCGCGCCGGTGCTGGGCGAGCGCGTCGAGGAACGCGTTGCTCGGGGCGTAGTTGCCGACGCCGGAGCTGGCCACGCTGCCGGCGAAGGACGAGAACATGACGAACGCGGACAGGTCGAGGTCGAGGGTCAGCTCGTGCAGGTTGTACGCGACGTCGACCTTGGCCTGGAGCACCCGCTCGATCTGTTCCAGCCGGATGTCGTTGATCATGGCGTCGTCCAGCACGGCGGAGGCGTGCACGACCGTGGTGAGCGGGTACTCGGCGGGGATCGCGTCGATCAGGCCGGCCAGCGCGTCCCGGTCGGCGGCGTCGCACTGGACGACGGTGGCCTGGGCGCCCAGCTCGGTGAGGTCGTCGACGAGCTGCCGCGCGCCCGGCGCGGCCATGCCCCGCCGGCTGACGACGACGATGTTCTCCACCCCGCTGCGGGCCAGCCAGCGGGCGGCGTGCCCACCGAGCGCGCCGGTGCCGCCGGTGACCAGGGCCGTGCCGTACGGCTGCCACGGGTTCGCGGGCTGGCTCTCGCCGAGCGGGACCCGGGTGAGCCGGCGGGCGAGCAGGCCGCCGGGGCGTACCGCGATCTGGTCCTCCTCCCCGGCGGTGGTGAGGGCCGCGACCAGCAGGTCGGCGCAGCGCTCGTCGACGGCCTCGGGCAGGTCCACGAGACCGCCCCAGCGCTGCGGGTGCTCCAGCGCGGCGACCCGGCCGAAGCCCCAGACCAGCGACTGCACCGGGGAGCGCAGCAGGTCGGCCCGGCCGACGGACGCGGCGCCCGAGGTGACGCTCCACATCGGGGCGCGCAGGCCGATGTCGCCGAGGGCCTGGAAGAGCGCGACGGTGGCGGCGAAGCCGCCGGGCACGGACGGGTGCAGCGGGTGGACCAGCTCGTCGAAGGCGAGCAGCGAGACCACGCCGGTCACCTCGACGGCCCGGTCGTCCCCGCCCGGCGCGGCGACGAGCGCCTCCCGCAGCAGCTTGCCGAGCAGGTCACGGTCGACGTCGGGGGTCGAGACGGGAACGGCGACGATCGTCGCGCCGGCCGCGGCGATCGCCGAGACGCAGGCGTCCTGCCACGGTTCGATGATGTCCCCGGTCGGCATGACGACGACCCAGGTGCCGGTCATGCCCCGGTTGGCGACGCCGGTCAGGGGCTTCCAGGTGTCCTGGTAGCGCCAGCTGTCGATGTCGGACTGCCGGCGCCGCTGCCGGCGCCAGGAGGTGAGCACCGGCAGGGCCGGGAGCAGCGCGTCGAGGACCTGGTCCGCCGGGGTGTCCTCGGTGGCGATGGTCTCGGCGAGGGCGGTGACGTCCCCGCGTTCCACGGCGGCCCAGAAGCTCGCGTCGCTCGGGTCGGCCGCCCCCTGGAGCAGGCTCTCCAGGTCGGGGCCGCCGCTGCCGTCCAGCCAGAACCGCTGGTGGTCGAACGCGTACGTGGGCAGCGACGCCAGCTCGGTCTCGGCGAGGACGTTCGCCAGGTCGACCGGCAGGCCGATGGCGTGCGCGGTGGCCAGGTTCGTCAGCAGCCGGGTCGGGTCGTCGTCGCCGCGGCGCAGGCTGCCGAGGGTGTGGCCGGTGACGCCGGCCTCGTCGAGGATCGCCGCCACCGGCATCGTCAGCACGGGGTGGGGGCTGATCTCCACGAACGTGGTGTGCCCGGCGGCGACCGCCACCCGGACGGCGGCGTCGAACCGCACGGTCCGGCGCAGGTTGTCGTACCAGTAGTCCGCGGTCATCGAGGCCGGGTCGACCCAGTCGCCGGTGAGGGTGGAGACGAGGCGGGTGTGACCGGCCTGCGGGGTGACGTCGGCCAGGTCCGAGCGGAGCTGCTCGGCCACCTGCTCGACGGCCGCCGAGTGGGAGGCGTAGTCCACCGGGATGAGCCGGGCCCGGATCCCGTCGGCCTGACACGCCTCCACCAGGTCGGCGACAGGCTGCGGCGGGCCGGACACCACGACGGTGGACGGGCCGTTGACGGCCGCCACCCCGACGCCGGGGAAGCCCGGCAGGCGTTCGGCGACCGCGTCGGCGGAGAGGTCCACCGACGCCATCGTGCCGGTGCCGCGCAGCACGGCCAGGGCGCGCGACCGCAGGGCCACGGTCTTCGCGGCGTCGTCCAGGCTCAGGATGCCCGCCACGCACGCCGCGCCGATCTCGCCCTGCGAGTGGCCGACGACCGCGTCCGGTACGACGCCCGCCGCCCGCCACACGGCCGCGAGGGCGATGCCGACGGCCCACAGGACCGGCTGCACGACCTCCACCCGGTCCAGCCACGACTCGTCGTCGCCGGTCAGCACCGACACCAGGTCCACGTCCAGGTACGGGGCCAGGGCCCGCTGGCACTCGGCCAGCTTCGCGTCGAACACCGGCGTACGACCCACCAGGCCGGCGGCCATCCGCGCCGACTGGGCGCCCTGGCCGGGGAACACGAAGACGGGGCCGCCACCGGAGCCGGTGACCGTGCCGGTGACGAGGTTGCCGGCCGGGTCGCCGGCGGCCAGGGCGTCCAGCCCGGCGAGCAGTTCCTCGGCGCTGACGCCGACCACGGCGGCGCGGTGGTCGAACGTCGACCGGGTGGTGGCGAGGGACCAGCCGACGGCCGCCGGGGCGAGGTCGCCGTGCGCGCGCACGCGCTGCGCGAGCCGGGCGGCCTGGCCGGCGAGAGCGGCCTTCGACCGGGCCGACACCGGCCAGAGCGTCACGTCCGAGGCGGTCAGGCCGGACCGCGCGGGCTCGACGGCGGCGGCCTCGACGGTCTGCTCACCGTCGACGGCCTCCGGGTCGGCGACGCGCGGCCGGTACTCCTCCAGGATCACGTGGGCGTTGGTGCCGCTCACGCCGAACGAGGAGACGCCGCCGCGGCGGGGCCGACCCAGCTCCGGCCACGGCTTGGACTCGGTGAGCAGGGACACCGCGCCGGCCGTCCAGTCCACGTGCCCGGACGGCTCGTCGACGTGCAGGGTCTCCGGCATGACGCCGTTGCGCAGCGCCATCACCATCTTGACCAGCCCGGCGACGCCGGCGGCGCTCTGGGTGTGGCCGATGTTCGACTTCACCGAGCCGAGCCACAGCGGCCGGTCGGCCGGCCGGTCCTGCCCGTACGTGGCGATGAGCGCCTGCGCCTCGATCGGGTCGCCGAGGGTGGTGCCGGTGCCGTGCGCCTCGACCATGTCGACGTCGGCGGTGCCGAGCCGGGCGTTCGCGAGGGCCTGCCGGATGACCCGCTGCTGGGAGGGTCCGTTCGGGGCGGTCAGCCCGTTGGACGCGCCGTCCTGGTTGAGGGCGCTGCCCCGGATCACGGCGAGGACCGGGTGGCCGTTGCGCTCGGCGTCGGCGAGCCGCTCCACGACGAGTACGCCGCCGCCCTCGCCCCAGCCGGTGCCGTCCGCGCCGTTCGCGAACGCCTTGCACCGGCCGTCGACGGACATGCCGCGCTGCCGGGAGAAGACGACGAAGACGCCCGGGGTGGCCATCACGGTGACGCCGCCGGCGATGGCGAGGTCGCACTCACCGCGGCGCAGCGCGTTCACGGCGAGGTGCAGGGCCACCAGCGAGGAGGAGCAGGCGGTGTCCACGGTGACGGCCGGGCCGTTGAGGCCGAGGGTGAACGAGATCCGGCCGGACGCGACACTGGTGGTGTTGCCGGTGCCGAGGTACATGTCGACGCCCTCGGGCACGTACGGCAGGCCGATGCCGTAGTTGGAGGTGCTCAGCCCGACGAAGACGCCGGTGGAGCTGCCGCGCAGCGACAGCGGGTCGATCCCGGCCCGCTCGACGGCCTCCCAGGACGTCTCCAGCAGCAGCCGCTGCTGCGGGTCCATGGCGAGGGCCTCCCGCGGCGAGATGCCGAACAGGGTCGGGTCGAAGTCACCGGCGCCGTCGAGGAAGCCGCCGACCCGGGTGTAGCTCTTGCCCGGCTTGTTCGGGTCGGGGTCGTAGAGCGCCTCCAGGTCCCAGCCCCGGTCGTCGGGGAACTCGGTGAGGGCGTCCCGGCCGTCGGCGACCAACTCCCACAGGGCTTCCGGCGACCGGACGCCACCGGGGAAGCGGCAGCTCATCGAGACGATGGCCAGGGGCTCCTGGTCGCGCGCCTCGACGGTCTGCAGCTTGCGCTTGGTGTCGTGCAGGTCGGCGGTCACCCGCTTGAGGAAGTAGCGCAGCTTGTCATCGCTCATCGGGTGGCACCTGCCTCGATTCGGAAGTCGGTCATCTCAGGAGATTCCAAACTCTTTGCTGATGAAGTCGAAGATCTCGTCGTCGCTGGCCGAGTCGAGATCGGGCCGGTCCGGCTCGGCGGCGGGCCCGGCCGCCAGGTCGGACGCCTTGGCGAGCAGCTCCTGCACCCGGGCCGTGAACCGGGCCCGGGCCGCCGGGTCGAGCGGGATGGCGGTGAGCAGGCTCTCCACCGTGTCGATGCCCTGGAAGATGGGTTGCGTGGAGGGTGCCGCGTCGGCGGCGATCTCGCTGGTCAGCTTCTCGGCGAGCGCGGTCGGCGTCGGGTAGTCGAAGACCAGCGTCGCCGGCAGCCGCAGCCCGGACAGGCCGTTGAGCCGGTTACGCAGGTCGACCGCGGTGAGCGAGTCGAAGCCCAGGTCGGTGAAGAGCCGGTTCGGGTCGACGGCCTCGCCGCCGGCGTGGCCGAGGACGGCGGCGATGTTCGCCCGCACCACGTCGAGCACCACCTTGAGCCGCTCCGGACCGGCCAGGCCGGCGAGCCGCTGGCTGAGCTGCACCCCACCGGCGCGGGCGCCGGCGGCGTCGACCGAGCGCCGCGGTGCCCGGACCAGGGCCCGGAGCATCGGCGCGAGGGTGCCGGCCTCCGCCTGCGCCCGCAGCGTCGAGACGTCCAGGCGCATCGGCACCACGGCCGCCGCGTCGAGCCGCCACGCGGCGTCGAAGAGGTTCAACGCCTGCTCGGTGGCCAGCCCGGCAGCGCCCTGCTCGGCCATCCGCCGCACGTCGTCGTCGCCGAGGTGGCCCGTCATGCCGCTGGCCTGTTCCCACAGGCCCCACGCGAGCGAGATGCCGGCGAGTCCGCGTGCCCGCCGGTGCGCGGCGAGGGCGTCGAGGAAGGCGTTCGACGCCGCGTAGTTGGACTGGCCGGCGCTGCCGAGGGTGGCCGCCGCCGAGGAGAAGAGGACGAAGGCCGCGAGGTCCGCGTCGGCCGTGAGGCGGTGCAGGTGCCACGCGGCGTCGATCTTCGGCACGGCGACCGCGTCCACCCGTTCGGGGGTCATCGACTCCAGCACACCGTCGTCGAGGACGCCGGCGGCGTGCACCACGGCGGTGAGTGGGTGCTCGGCGGGCACCCCGGCCAGCAGTGCCGACAACGCGTCGGGGTCGGCGGCGTCGCAGGCCGCGACGGTCACCTCCGTACCGGTGCCGGCGAGTTCGGTGACCAGGTCCTCGATCCCCTCGGCCGCCGCGCCGCGCCGCCCGGCCAGCAGCAGGTGCCGCACGCCGTGGGTGGTGGCGAGGTGGCGGGCCAGGATGCGGCCCAGCACGCCGGTCCCGCCGGTGATCAGCACGGTGCCGTCGGGGTCGATCCCGCCGGGCAGCGGCTCCACCCCGGCCGGGACCCGGCCGAGCCGTGGGGTGCGGACCTGTCCGGCCCGCACGGCGAGCTGCGGTTCGCCGGAGGCGATCGCGGCGGCCAGCGTGGCGGCGCTGTCCGGGTCGTCGTCGAGGTCGACGAGCTGGCACCGGCCAGGGTGTTCGAGCTGCGCCGTGCGCAGCAGGCCCCAGACCGGGGCCTGCCGCAGGTCGACCACCTGCTGCTCCCCCGCCGCGACCGCGTCGCGGGTCACCAGCACGAGCCGGGAGTCGGCGAACCGGTCGTCGGCGAGCCAGGTCCGCAACGCGGCGAGGGTACGGTGCGCGGTGGCCCGCGCCTGCCCGGCCAGTGCCGGGTCCGTGGGGTCCTCGACACCGCCGACCGGGACGATCACCGCCTCGGGCGTCGACTCGCCCCCGGCGAGCAGGTCGCCCAGCGAGTCGAGGTCGACGTCGGTACGCACCCGGGCGCCGGCCGCCTCGCAGGCGGCGCTGAGGGCCAGGTCGTCGCCGAGCGTCACCCAGCGGGTGGCCGCCGGCACGGGGCCGGTGGGCACCGGCAGCACCGGCCAGTCCACCTGGAACAGCGACTCGTGCCGGCCGGAGCGGGCCGCGCCGAGCGAGTCGCCGGCGACCCGGCGCATGATCAGCGAGTCGACGTGCAGCACCGGGGCGCCGGTGGCGTCGGCGACCTGGAAGGAGACGCCGACCTCGCCGGCCGCGGCGACGCGCACGCGCAGGGCGGTGGCCCCGGCGGCGAGCAGCGAGACCCCGGTCCAGGCGAACGGCAGACGGGGCACGGTGGCGTCGGCGCCGTCACCCATCCGGCCGAGGAAGCCGCCGATCGACATGGCCTGCAACGCGCCGTCCAGCAGCGCCGGGTGCACCCCGAAGCGGCCGGCCTCGGCGTGGTGGTCGGCGGGCAGTTCGACCTCGGCGAAGACCTCGTCGTCGCGGGTCCACGCGGCGCGCAGGCCACGGAACGCCGGGCCGTACCCGAAGACGGTCGCCTCGATGCCCGAGTAGAAGTCGTCGGCCTCGACGCGCGTCGCGCCGGGCGGCGGCCACACTCCCAGGTCGAAGGCGGGCGCGGGGCGGCCGGCCGGTTCCGGGCCGAGCAGGCCCGTGGCGTGGCAGGTCCAGGCCACGTCGGCCAGGATCTCGTCCGAGCCGTCCCGGTAGGGCCGGGAGTACAGCTGCACGGTGCGCCGGCCGTCGTCGTCCCGGTCGCCGACCAGCAGCTGCACCTGGAGGGCGCCGAGCTCGGGCAGGACGAGCGGGGCGAGCAGGGTCAGCTCCTCCACCGTCGGGCAGCCGGCCTGCTCACCGGCGTACGTGGCAAGTTCCACGAAGGCGGTGCCGGGCAGCAGGATGTTGTCCATCACCCGGTGCTCGCCGAGCCACGGGTGCGTACGCACCGACAGCCGCCCGGTGAAGACCATCCGCTCGCTGTCGGGGAAGGTCAGCGTGGCGCTGAGCAGCGGGTGCCCGGCGTCCTGGAGGCCGGCGGAACTGACGTCCTGCGCCCGGTGCAGCGGGGGCTCGACCCAGTACCGCTGGTGGTCGAAGGCGTAGGTGGGCAGCGCGACGGCGTCGGTGTGGGTCAGTACGGCCGTCAGGTCGACGGGCAGGCCGATCGCGTGGGCGGTGGCGAGGTTCGCCAGCAGCCGCGTCGCGTCGTCGTCGCCACGACGCAGGCTACCCAGGGTGTGGCCCGTGGCCCCGGCGTCGTCGAGGATCGCCGTCACCGGCATCGTCAACACCGGGTGCGGACTGATCTCCACGAACGTCGTGTGACCGGCCGCCACCGCCACCCGCACGGCCGGGTCGAACCGCACCGTCTGCCGCAGGTTGTCGTACCAGTAGCCGGCGTCCATCGACGTCGGGTCGACCCAGTCACCGGTCAGCGTGGAAACCAGCCGGGTGTGACCAGGCTGCGGCTTCACATCGGCCAGGTCCGCACGGAGCTGCTCGGCGACGTCCTGAACGGCCGCTGAGTGCGACGCGTAGTCCACCGGGATCAACCGGGCCCGTACCCCGTCGACCTGACACGCCTCGACCAGGTCGGCGACCGGCTGCGGCGGACCCGACACCACCACCGTGGACGGGCCGTTGACCGCAGCCACCCCGACACCCGGGAACGCCGGCAGACGCTCGGCGACCGCCTCGGCCGACAGGTCGATCGACGCCATCGTGCCGGTGCCCCGCAGCACCGTCAGCGCCCGCGACCGCAACGCGACAGTCTTCGCCGCGTCCTCGATACTGAGGATCCCGGCCACGCACGCGGCGCCGATCTCGCCCTGCGAGTGACCGACCACGGCGGCCGGGGTGACGCCGGTGTGCTGCCACACGGCCGCCAGCGCCATGCCGACGGCCCACAGCACCGGCTGCACGACCTCGACCCGCTCCAGCCACGACTCGTCGTCACCGGTGAGCACCGACACCAGGTCCACGTCCAGGTACGGCGCGAGAGCCCGCTGGCACTCCGCCAGCTTCGCGTCGAACACCGGCGTACGACCCACCAGACCGGCGGCCATCCGCGCCGACTGCGCACCCTGGCCCGGGAACACGAACAACGGGCCCGCGCCGTGGGGCGTGGCCGTGCCGGCGACGACGTTGCCGGCAGGCGCCCCCGCCGCCAGGGCATCCAACCCCGCAACCAACTCTTCCGCGCTCGACCCGACCACCGCTGCCCGCTGGTCGAACGTCGACCGGGTGGCGGCGAGGGACCAGCCCACCGCCGCCGCGTCGACCTCGCCGCGCTCGCGCACGTACTCCGCCAGGCGGGCCGCCTGACCGGCGAGGGCGCCCTTCGACCGCCCCGACAGCGACCAGACCGCGACGTCCGAGACCACCACACCAGGGGCCGGCACGGCCGGCGCGACGACCTCCACCGGCTCGTCGGCCTGCTCGATGATCACGTGGGCGTTGGTGCCGGAGATGCCGAACGACGACACGGCGGCCCGGCGGGGCCGGTCCACGGCCGGCCAGGGCCGCGACCGCGTCGCCAGTTCGACCGCACCGGCGGTCCAGTCGATGTGCGGGGACGGCTCGTCCACGTGCAGCGTCGCCGGGACCACGCCGTGCCGGATGGCCTGCACCATCTTGATCACACCGGCGACGCCGGCGGCGGCCTGCGCGTGGCCGATGTTCGACTTGATCGAGCCGAGCAGCAGGGGCCGGTCGGCCGGCCGCTCCCGCCCGTACGTGGCGAGCAGGGCCTGCGCCTCGATCGGGTCGCCGAGGGTGGTGCCCGTGCCGTGCGCCTCGACCACGTCCACGTCGGCGGTGGAGAGTCGCGCCGAGGCGAGGGCCTGCCGGATCACCCGCTGCTGCGACGGGCCGTTCGGGGCGGTCAGCCCGTTCGAGGCCCCGTCCTGGTTGATCGCCGAGCCGCGCACCACCGCGTAGACGGTGCGGCCCTGCCGTCGGGCGTCGGAGAGCCGCTGCACGAGCAGCATGCCGACGCCCTCGGACCAGCCGGTGCCGTCGGCGGACGCGGCGAACGACTTGCACCGGCCGTCGGCGGCGAGGCCGCGCTGCCGGGAGAACTCGACGAACGCCGTCGGGGTGGCCATCACCATCACGCCGCCCGCGAGAGCCATGTCGCACTCGCCGCGCCGCAGCGCCTGGCCGGCCCAGTGCAGCGCCACGAGGGACGACGAGCAGGCCGTGTCGAGCGACACCGCCGGCCCCTCCAGCCCGAACGTGTACGCCACCCGCCCGGAGATGACGCTGCTGGTCATCCCGGTCAGCATGTAGCCCTCGGCGGCCTCCGGCGAGTACGCGAGCAGCGAGCCGTAGTCCTGGCCGCTGGTGCCGACGAACACGCCGGTGCTGCTGCCCCGTACGGCGGTCGGGTCGATGCCGGCAGACTCGAAGGACTCCCAGGTGGTCTCCAGCAGGAGCCGCTGCTGCGGGTCCATGGCCAGGGCCTCGCGGGGCGAGATGCCGAAGAAGCCGGGGTCGAACCGGTCGACGCCGGTGAGGAAGCCGCCGCCCCGGGCGTAGAAGGTGCCGGGGGCGTCGGGGTCGGGGCTGTAGAGGGAGTCGAGGTCCCAGCCCCGGTCGGTGGGCAGGTCGGTGATGGCGTCGACGCCGTCGACCACCAGCCGCCACAGGTCGTCGGGCGACCACACGCCGCCGGGCAGCCGGCAGGCCATGCCGATGATGGCGAGGGGCTCGTCGTCGCCGACCGGCACGGTGGTGGTCGTGGGCCGCACGGGAACCGGGGTGCCGGCGATCTCCGTACCCAGGAAGGCGGCCAGGTCGTGCGGGGTCGGGTAGTCGAAGACGAGGGTGGCCGGCAGCCGCATCCCGAAGGCGTTGTTGAGCCGGTTGCGCATCTCGACGGCGGTGAGCGAGTCGAAGCCGAACTCGCTGAACGCCCGGCGCGGTTCGATGGCTGTCGGGTCGGGGTAGCCGAGCACGGCGGCTGCCTGGCCCCGGACGATCTCGACCAGCGCGGCGACCCGGTCGGTATCGCCGAGCGCGGCGAGCTGCTGGACCAGGGACGCGCCGGTGGTGGCTGCGGCGGCGCGGGCGGGCATGCGGATCAGCGCCCGGTACAGCGGCGGGATGGTGCCGCCGGCGAACTGCACCTTCATCGCGGCGAGGTCCAGCCGGGCCGGGACGAGCGCGGCGTCGGTGGTGCGGCAGGCCGCGTCGAAGAGGGCGAGCCCCTCCTCGGCCTCCATGGCGGCGACGCCGGAGCGGGAGATCCGGTTGAGGTGGACGTCGTCCAGCTCGGTGGTCATGCCGCTGCGGTCGGCCCAGAGGCCCCAGGCGAGGGTGAGCGCGGCGAGGCCACGCGCCCTGCGGTGCTGGGCCAGGCCGTCGAGGAACGCGTTGGCGGCGGCGTAGTTGCCCTGGCCCGGGCCGCCCGCGGTGGCGGCGAGCGAGGAGTACGAGACGAACGCCTTCAGGTCCAGGTCGGCGGTCAGCTCGTGCAGGTTCCAGGCGGCGTCGACCTTGGGCCGGAGCACGCCGTCCATCCGCTCGGGGGTGAGCGAGGAGATGACCCCGTCGTCGCGGACGCCGGCGGCGTGGATGACGGCGGTGAGCGGGTGCTCCGCCGGGATGGCTGCCAGCAGTTCGGCCACGGCGGCCCGGTCGGCGACGTCGCAGGCGGCGACGGTGACGGTCGCGCCGAGCGCCTCCAGGTCGGTGCAGAGTTCGGCGACGCCCCCGGCCGCCCGGCCGCGCCGGCTGGTGAGGATGAGGTGCCGCACGCCGTACGTGGTCACGAGGTGCCGGCTCATCAGCTGGCCGAGGGTGCCGGTGGCGCCGGTGATCAGGACGGTCCCTTCCCCGTCGAACGGGGCGGCCGGCGGATCGGCCACGGCGGGGACCCGGGTGAGCCGGGCGCCGGCGGCGACGCCCGCGCGGATCACCACCTGTGGCTCGTCGGTCGCCAGGGCCGGGACGAGCGCGGCGGCGCAGCCGGCCACGTCGTCGACGTCGACCAGCACGAACCGGTCGGGGTTCTCCGACTGGGCGGAGCGGAGCAGGCCGATCACGGCGGCACCGGCCAGGTCGGTCAGGTCGGTGTCCCGGTCGGTGACGACCGCACCCCGGGTCAGCACGACCAGCCGGGAGGCCGCGTACCGGTCGTCGGCGAGGAACTGCTGGAGCACGGCGAGCGCCCGGTGGGTCGCCTCGGCGACGGCACGCGGCACGTCCGCCGACCCGGGCGGGTCGAGCAACGGCACGACCAGCACGCCGGGCGCGTCCGTTCCCTCGTCCGTCGCGGCGGCCAGGGCGGTCAGGTCGGCGTACGCGGCCACGGCCGTACCGGTGGCGGCGACCGCGTCGGTGAGTGCCGCCGCGTCGCCGAGCACGGCCCAGTCGACGGTCGACGGGCCGGCGGGCAGGGCGAGCGGGGCCCACTCGACCCGGAACAGCGACTCGGTGCCGCCGCCCCCGGCGGTCCTGAGCTGGTCGGCCGAGACCGGCCGCAGGACGAGGGAGCCGACGGAGATGATCGGCGCGCCGGTGACGTCGGCGAGCAGCAGCGAGATGCTGTCGGTGCCGGTGTGCGAGACCCTGACCCGGGCTGCCGCAGCCCCGGCGCCGTGCAGGGTGACGTCGTTCCAGGAGAACGGCAGCCGACCGTACCCGGGGGGCATGTCCGCCCCGGACG
Organism: Micromonospora sp. NPDC048170; assembly: GCF_040652795.1. NCBI lineage: Bacteria > Bacillati > Actinomycetota > Actinomycetes > Micromonosporales > Micromonosporaceae > Micromonospora > Micromonospora sp. NPDC048170. The sequence goes on along the minus strand of NZ_JBEZMR010000019.1, from coordinate 38,836 downwards.
GCTCCCCGGCGGGCGTGGCCAGGCCGAGGGTGTGCAGCGCCGCGTCGAGCAGGGCCGGGTGCAGGCCGTACCCGCTTGCCTCGGCGGCGGGGGCCTCCGGCAGCGCCAGCTCGGCGAAAAGGTCGTCGCCGCGCCGCCAGGCGGAGCGCAGCGCGATGAACGACGGCCCGTAGTCGTAGCCCTGCGCGGCGAGGTTCAGGTACAGGTCGTCGGTGCCGACCTCGGTCGCGCCCGGCGGCGGCCAGGCGGTCAGCTCGGACCAGCCGGTGGGGCTGCCCGGCTCGGCGGGGCCGCTGGCCAGCACACCGCTGGCGTTGCGGGTCCAGGCCCGCTCGCCGGCGCCCTCGGCCGGCTCGCCGTCCTCGGCGGAGTGCAGCGACACGGACCGGCAGCCGGTTTCGTCCGCCGGGCCGATCCAGAGCTGGATGTCCACTCCCCCGGTCTCCGGCAGGATCAGCGGCGATTCGAGGGTGAGTTCGCGGACGTGGTCCGCGCCGACGTGCGCGCCGGCCTGGAGGGCGAGTTCGACGAAGCCCGTGCCGGGCAGCAGCACGGTGTCGAAGACGACGTGGTCGGAGATCCACGGATGGGTACGCCGGGCCAGCCGGCCGGTGAACAGGAAGCCCTCGGCGTGCGCGACGCCGACGGCGGCCCCGAGCAGGGGGTGTCGCGCGGGCCGCAGGCCGACCGCGGTGACGTCGCCGGTCCACCCGGCCCCCGCCTCGGGCCAGTAGCGCTGGTGCTGGAACGCGTACGTGGGCAGGTCGACCCGCCCGGCGCCGGTGTCGGCGAACCACAACTGCCAGGTCACCGGCACCCCGTGCACGTGCAGCTCGGCCAACGCGCCCAGCAGTGCCTGCGGCTCGGGTCGGTCCCCGCGCTGCGCGGCGACGGCGAGGACCCGCCCGGAGTCGGGCAGGATGTCCCCGGTCATCGCGGTCAGTACGCTTCGCGGCCCGACCTCCAGGAACGTGTCCGCCCCGGCGGCCTTCAGCGCGGCGATCCCATCCGCGAAGCGGACCGCCTCGCGGACATGCCGCACCCAGTAGTCGGCGGTACGGATCTCGTCGCCGTCGGCCAGCGTCCCGGTCACGTTCGACACGATCGGCAGCGACGGCGCGGAGTACGCCAACCCGTCCAGGACGGCCCGGAACTCGTCGAGCATGGGCTCCATCAGCGGGCTGTGGAACGCGTGGCTGACCGTGAGCCGGCGGGTCCGCGCACCCCGCTCCCGCCAGATCCGCTCGACCTCGTCCAGGGCGTCAGCGGTACCGGAGACGACCACCGAGGTCGGCCCGTTCACCGCCGCGATCCCCACCCGGCCCGCCAGAGGCTCCAGCGTGGCCAGCACGTCCGCCTCGGCAGCCGCCACAGCCAGCATCCCACCACCAGCCGGCAACGCCTGCATCAACCGGCCCCGCGCCGCCACCAACGCCGCCGCGTCGCCCAGGGACAACACCCCCGCCACGTGCGCAGCCGTGACCTCACCGATCGAGTGACCACCCACGAACTCCGGCATCACCCCGAACGACTCGACGAGACGGAACAACGCCACCTCGACCGCGAACAGCCCCGCCTGCGTGAACACCGTCTGATCCAGCAACCCGGCCTCGACCGTGCCCGGCTCGGCGAACAGCACCTCCCGCAGCGGGCGCGGCAGCAGCGGATCGAGCTGCGCGCACACGTCGTCGAGGGCGGCGGCGAAGACGGGGAATTCCCCGTACAACTCCCGGCCCATGCCGGCGCGCTGCGCGCCCTGACCGGAGAAGAGCACCGCCAGCGATCCCCGGCCGCCGGCCTGGCCGGCGACGACCGCGCCCGACGGTTCCCCGGCGGCCAGTGCCCGCAGCCCGGCCAGCAGGTCGTCGCGGCCGGTGGCCGACACCACGGCCCGGTGGTCGAGAGCGGACCGGGAGGTGACCGACGAGAAGGCCACGTCCAGCGGGCGCAGGCTCTCGTCGGCGACCAGCCGGGCCGCCCAGCGACCCGCCTGCGCGGCGAGACCGGCGGCGTCGCGGGCCGACACCGGCACCGGCACGACCGGCCGCTCGACCACCGGCGCGGCGGCCGACGGGGACTGCTGCGGCGCCGGGGCCTGCTCCAGGATGGTGTGCGCGTTGGTGCCGGACACTCCGAACGAGGAGACCGCCGAGCGGCGCGGCCTGCCCGCCGCCGGCCACGGCGTCGCCTCCGTCACCAGCGAGACGTCGCCGGCCGACCAGTCGACCTCGGGGGTCGGTTCGTCGACGTGCAGGGTCGGCGGCACGACACCGTGCCGCATCGCCATCACCATCTTGATCACACCAGCCACCCCGGCGGCAGCCTGGGCGTGACCGATGTTCGACTTCACCGACCCCAACAGCAACGGCGCCGACCCGCCCCGATCCTGCCCGTACGTCGCCAGCAGCGCCTGCGCCTCGATCGGGTCACCGAGCCGGGTGCCGGTGCCGTGCGCCTCCACCACGTCCACGCCACCGGCGGCGAGGCCGGCGTTGGCCAGGGCCTGCTGGATCACCCGCTGCTGCGACGGCCCGTTCGGGGCGCTCAGGCCGTTGGACGCGCCGTCCTGGTTCACCGCGCTGCCCCGCACCACGGCGAGGATCGGGTGGCCGTTGCGCTGCGCGTCCGACAGCCGTTCCAGCAGCAGAACGCCGACGCCCTCGGACCAGCCGGTCCCGTCGGCGGCGGCGGCGAACGCCTTGCACCGGCCGTCGGCGGCCAGGCCGCGCTGCCGGGAGAACTCGACGAAGGCGGCCGGGGTGCACATGGCGGTGACCCCGGCGACGATGGCCAGCGTGCACTCCCGCTGCCGCAGCGCCTGCCCCGCGAGGTGCAGGGCGACCAGGGACGACGAGCAGGCGGTGTCGATGGTGACCGCCGGCCCCTCCAGCCCGAAGGTGTAGGCGATCCGGCCGGAGACGACGCTGCCGGCGTTGCCGGTCATCAGGTGCCCTTCCAGGCCCTGCGCGGCACCCATCAGCACGGTGCCGTAGTCCTGCCCGGTGCTGCCGGCGAAGACGCCGGTGCGGCTGCCGCGCAGCGAGTGCGGGTCGATGCCGGCCCGCTCGATGGCCTCCCACGAGGTCTCCAGCAGCCAGCGCTGCTGCGGGTCCATCGCCAGCGCCTCGCGGGGGGATATCGCGAAGAAGCCCGGGTCGAAGTCGGCCAGCTCGTGGACGAAGCCACCCTGCCGCGTGTACGACGTGCCGGACTGCTCCGGGTCGCTGTCGTAGAGCGACCCGAGGTCCCAGCCGCGGTCCTCGGGGAAGTCGGAGACCACGTCCCGACCGGACGCGACCACCTCCCACAGGTCCTCCGGCGACCGCACGCCGCCGGGGAAGCGGCAGCTCATGGAGACGATGGCGACCGGTTCCTGTTCACCGGCCTCCACCTCGCGCAGGCGCTGCCGCACCTGGTGCAGGTCAGCGGTGACCCGCTTGAGGTAGTCGAGAAGCTTCGCCTCGTCAGCCATGGACCGCGCACTCCTTGTGTTGACCCGTCGTCGCAGCAGCGATCACGTCAGGACATCCCCAGCTCGCGGTCGATGAAGTCGAAGACCTCATCCGGCGTCGCGTCCTGGAGCTTCTCGGCGACGGTGTCGCCGTCCGCCGGCGCGTCGGCCTCGTTGAGGGAGGCCAGCAGCGTCCGCAGCCGCTCGGTGATCCGAATTCGGGCGCTCCGGTCCGGTGCCGAGCCGGAGAGCGCCGCTTCCAACCTGTCCAGCTCGCCGAAGACCGGTGCGACCCCGACCACCCCGCCGTCGACGATCGCGGCCCGTACGTACTCGGCCAGCCCGGCGGCGGTCGGGTAGTCGAAGACCACCGTGGCGGGCAGCCGGACGCCGGTCGCCGCGGTGAGCCGGTTGCGCAGTTCCACGGCGGTCAGCGAGTCGAAGCCGAGTTCCCGGAACGCCCGGTCCGGCTCCACGGCGTCCATCGAGGCGTGTCCGAGCACGGCGGCGGCCTGTGCGCGTACCAGCTCCAGCAGGGTCCGTCGCCGTTCGGCGTCGGTCTGCCCGGCGAGCAGGGCGGCCAGCGACTCCGCGGACACGCCGGCGTCCTCGGCCCGCTCGGCGGCGGCCCGCCGCGCCTCGGCCACGCCCGCGATGAGCGGGCTGGGCCGGACGGCGACGAACCCGGGCACGTACCGGGACCAGTCGATGCCGGCCACCATCGTCGCCGGCTCGCCGCCCGCCACGCACCGGGCGAGCGCCGTGAGCGCGGGCTCCGTGTCGAGGCGGGCCACGCCGGTGCGGCGGCGGCGCTCCTCCACGGCCTGGTCGGTGGCGGCCATCCCGCCGGCCGCCCAGGGGCCCCAGGCGATCGAGGTGGCCGGCTGGCCCTGCCGGTGCCGCTGCTCGGCAAGCGCGTCGAGGTAGGCGTTGGCGGCGGCGTAGCTGCCCTGCCCGGCGGCACCGAGCTGGCCGGCCATCGCGGAGAACAGCACGAACGCGCGCAGTTCCCGCCCGATGGTCAGCTCGTGCAGGTGCAGGGCACCGAGCACCTTGGGTCGCAGGACGGTGGCGAGCCGGTCGGCGGTGAGCCCGTCGAGCACGCCGTCCTCCAGCACGCCGGCCGCGTGCACCACGCTGGTCAGCGGCGCGTCGGCGGGTACCTCGTCGAGCAGCTTGGCCAGCGCCGCCCGGTCGGCCACGTCGCAGGCCGCGACGGTCACCCGGCTGCCCGCCCCGGTCAGCTCCCGGACCAGCTCGGTGGCGCCGGGGGCGTCCGCGCCGCGCCGGCTGACCAGCATCAGGTGCTCGGCGCCCCGGGCGGCCAGCCAGCGGGCCACCTCCGCGCCGAGCGCGCCGGTGCCGCCGGTCACCAGCGTCGTGCCCGGGTAGCCGGCCTCGTCGGTGGCCGCGTCACCGCCGGGTGCGCGCACCAGTCGGCGTACCAGGATGGTGGCGCCGTCGACCGCGAGCTGGTCCTCGCCGTCGAGGCCGGCGAGCGCGGCGCAGAGCAGATCCCAGCCGTGGTCGTCCAGGGTGGCCGGAACGTCGACCAGGCCGCCCCACCGCTCGGGGTGTTCCAGGGCCACGACCCGGCCGAGTCCCCAGAGCAGCGACTGCTCCGGTCGACCGGGCGTCGCGTCCCGGGTGGTGCCGGCGGCCCCCCGGGTGACGCACCACAGCGGCGCGGCGACGTCGAGGTCGCCGAGCGCCTGGATCAGCGCGAGCGACCGGGCGAGGAAGGGCGGCACCGGCTGGGTGTCGTCGACCGCGCCGTCGGCGAGGGCGAGCAGTGACAGCACCCCGTTCACCGGGGCCCGCCCGCCGTCGGCGGTGTGGGTGGCGCCGGTCAGGTGCTCGGCGAGGGTGGCCCGGTCGGTCAGGTTCTCGGGCAGCAGCACCAGTCGGACGTCGGCGCCCCGGCGGGTCAGCTCGACGACCGCGGCCTCGCCCTCCTCCGGGTGCCGCTCATCGGCGACGACCCACCAGGCGCCGGGCAGGAAGCTGACCGGTGTCCCGGTGTACGGCTGCCACACGCTGCGGTAGGCCAGGTCGTCCTGGGTGGACCGCTGCCGCTGCTGTCGCCGCCAGGAGGCGAGCACCGGTAGGGCCGCGCCCAGCCGTTCCAGCGACTCCGTCGCGTCCTGTTCGGTGAGTTCCGCGAGCGCGGCCAGGTCCTCCCGTTCGACGGCCGCCCAGAACGCGGAGTCGACGCCGCTCGGGGTCTCCTCGGCACCGCCCTGCCCGGCCGCCGCGGTCGGCCAGAACCGGTCCCGGTCGAAGGCGTAGGTGGGCAGGCCGACGGTGTCGGTCCCGGCGAAAACCGTGGTCAGGTCGACGGGCAGCCCGATGGTGTGCGCGGTGGCCAGGTTCGTCAGCAACCGGGTCGGGTCGTCGTCACCCCGACGCAGGCTGTTCAACGTGTGGCCGGTGACCCCGGTGTCGTCGAGGATCGCCGTCACCGGCATCGTCAACACCGGATGCGGAGAGATCTCCACGAACGTGGTGTGCCCGGCGGCGACCGCCACCCGGACGGCGGCGTCGAACCGCACGGTCCGGCGCAGGTTGTCGTACCAGTAGTCCGCGGTCATCGAGGCCGGGTCGACCCAGTCCCCGGTCAGGGTGGAGACGAGGCGGGTGTGACCGGCCCGCGGGGTCACGTCGGCCAGGTCCGAACGCAACTGCTCGGCCACCTGCTCGACGGCCGCCGAATGGGAGGCGTAGTCCACCGGAATCAACCGCGCCCGAATTCCGTCGGCCTGGCAGGACTCCACCAAATCAGTCACTGGCTGCGGCGGACCCGACACCACCACCGTCGACGGACCGTTCACCGCCGCCACCCCGACACCCGGGAACGCGGCGAGCCGCTGCGTCACCGCGTCAGCGGACAGGTCGACCGACGCCATCGTCCCCGTGCCCCGTAGCACGGTCAGCGCCCGCGACCGCAATGCCACCGCCTTCGCCGCGTCCTCCAGGGACAGGATCCCGGCGACACAGGCGGCACCGATCTCACCCTGCGAGTGACCGATCACCGCCGCCGGGTTCACTCCGGCGTGCTGCCACACGGCCGCCAGGGCAATGCCCACGGCCCACAGCACCGGCTGCACGACCTCCACCCGCGCCAACCACGACTCGTCATCGCCGGTCAACACCGACACCAGATCCACATCCAGGTACGGCGCGAGAGCCCGCTGGCACTCGGCCAGCTTCGCGTCAAACACCGGCGTACGACCCACCAGACCAGCCGCCATCCCCGCCGACTGCGCACCCTGACCCGGGAACACGAACACCGGACCCGCACCATGACCGGACACCACGCCCGTGACAACGTTGCCCGCCGGCGAACCGGCCACCAGAGCATCCAACCCCGCCAGCAACTCACCGACATCGGCACCGACCACGGCGGCCCGCTGGTCGAACACCGACCGGGTGGTGGCGAGGGACCAGGCCACGGCGGCCGGGTCCAGATCCTCCTGCTGCTGACGGACGTGACGGGCCAGTCGGGCGGCCTGACCGGCGAGGGCCGCCCGGGACCGCGCGGACAGGGGCCAGAGCACGGCATCCGCGCCCACGAGCCCCGGACCACGGTCGGCACCGGCCTCGGCGTCGGGCTCCGCGCTCTCGGCGGACGGGTCCCCGGCCAGCTCGATGATGACGTGGGCGTTGGTCCCGCTGATGCCGAACGACGACACGGCGGCCCGGCGGGGCCGATCGACGGCCGGCCACGGGCGCGACTCCGTCGCCAACTCCACCGCGCCGGACGTCCAGTCGATGTGCGGGGACGGCTCGTCCACGTGCAGCGTCGCGGGGACCACGCCCTCGCGCATCGCCAGCACCATCTTGATCACACCGGCGACACCGGCGGCGGCCTGGGTGTGCCCGATGTTCGACTTCACCGACCCCAGCAGCAGCGGCTCGTCCCGGTCCTGCCCGTACGTCGCGAGCAGCGCCTGCGCCTCGATCGGGTCGCCGAGCGTCGTGCCGGTGCCGTGCGCCTCCACCACGTCCACGTCGGCCGTGGACAGCCGCGCCGACGCCAACGCCTGCCGGATCACCCGCTGCTGCGACGGACCGTTCGGCGCCGTCAGACCGTTCGACGCACCATCCTGGTTGACCGCACTACCCCGCACCACCGCCAGAACCTCATGACCATTACGCCGCGCGTCCGACAGCCGCTCCACCAGCAGCACCCCGACACCCTCACCCCAACCCGTACCGTCCGCCCCCGCCGCGAACGCCTTGCACCGACCGTCGGCGGCCAGACCACGCTGCCGGGAGAACTCCACGAACAAGCCCGGCGTCGCCATCACCGTCACACCACCGGCGAAGGCCAGGTCGCACTCGCCGCGCCGCAGCGACTGCACCGCCAGGTGCAACGCCACCAACGACGACGAACACGCCGTGTCCACCGACACCGCCGGCCCCTCCAACCCCAACGCGTACGCCACCCGACCCGACACCACACTCGCGGCGTTCCCCGTCCCCGCGAACCCCTCCACCTCGTCCCCAGCCACCATCAACAGGGCCCCATAGTCCTGACCATTCGTGCCCACGAACACCCCTGTTCGCGAACCCCGCAAGACCCCCGGATCAACCCCTGCCCGCTCCAACGCCTCCCACGAAACCTCCAGCAACAACCGCTGCTGGGGATCCATCGCCAGAGCCTCACGCGGCGAAATACCGAAGAAACCGGCATCAAACTCCGCCGCCTCGTAGAGGAAGGCGCCGCTGCGGACGTAGGAGGTGCCGGTGGAATAGGGGTCGGGGTCGTAGAGCCGCTCGACGTCCCAACCCCGATCGCCGGGTAGGTCGGACACCGCGTCGCGGCCGGCGTGCAGCATCTGCCAGAACCGCTCGGGGTCGTTCGCCCCGCCGGGGAAGCGGCAGGACATGGCGACGATGGCCACCGGCTCGTCGTCACTGAGCGTCACCGGGGCGGTCTCCACCGCCGCGGTGGCCCCGCCGCCCAACTCCTCGTGCAGGTGCCGGGCGAGCGCGGTCGACGACGGGTAGTCGAAGACCAGGGTCACGGGCAGCCGCAGCCCGGTGGCGGTGGCGAGCCGGTTACGCAGCTCCACCGCGGTCACCGAGTCGAAGCCGAGGTCCCGGAACGCGTGGTTCGGGTCCACCGCCTGGCCGTCGGCGTACTTGAGGACCGTGGCCGCCTGGTCGCGGACCAGGTCGAGCAGCGACTGCTGGCGCTCGACGGCGCTCATCCGGGTGAACGCCGCCGCCGGGCCGGCCTCGTCGGCCTCCTTCGCCTCGACGAGGCCCTTGGTGGCCTGCAACCGCTGTGCCTGCGGGATCTCGGAGATCAGCGGCCCGGGCCGGGTGGCGGTGAACGCGACGAAGAACCGGTCCCAGGCGATGTTCGAGATGGTCAGGAACGTCTCGTCGTGCTCGACGGCCTGGTGCAGGGCCGCGACGGCCAGCCGCGGGGGCATCTCGGGCGCGCCGTGGCGGTGCAGCATCTGGCCGAACTCGCCGTCGGCCATGCCGCCGCCGCCCCAGGCGCCCCAGCCGATCGAGGTGGCGGGCAGGCCGAGGGCCCGCCGGTGCTCGGCGAGGGCGTTGAGGAACGCGTTGCCGGGGGCGTAGTTGCCCACGCCCGAGCTGCCGACGGTGCCGGCCATCGACGAGAACAGGATGAACGCGTCGAGGTCCGCCTCGCGGGTCAGCTCGTGCAGGTTCAGCGCGGCCGTGACCTTCGCGCCGAGCGCGTAGTCGACCTGCTCCAGGCTCAACGAGTTGATCACCGAGTCGTCGAGCACGGCGGCGGTGTGCACCACGGTGGTCAACGGATGCTCGGACGGCAGGTCGGCGAGGACGGCGGCGAGCGCCGACCGGTCGGCGGCGTCGCAGGCGGCGACGGTCACCCGGGCGCCCAGCCCGACCAGCTCGGCCTCGAGGTCGGCGATGCCCTCGGCCTGCCGGCCGCGCCGGCTGATCAGCACCAGGTGCGCGGCGCCGTTGGCGGCGAGCCAGCGGGCCATGTGCCCGCCGAGCGCGCCGGTACCACCGGTGACCAGGGCGGTGCCGGAGGGCCGCCAGGAACGGGCGGCGGGCACGGCACCGAGCGGGGCGTGCAGCAGGCGTCGGCCGAACGCGCCCGCCCACCGCAGCGCGACCTGGTCCTCCCCGTCGACGCCGGTGAGGACGCCGACCAGCCGGCGGCCGGCCGCGTCGTCCAGCTCGTCGGGGAGGTCGACCAGGCCGCCCCAGCGGTCCGGGTGCTCCAGTGCGGCGACCCGGCCGAAGCCCCAGGTGAGCTGCTGCAACGGGTGCGGCAGCGGGTCGGCCGGGCCGGTGGCGACGGCGCCCCGGGTGAGGCACCACAGCGGGGCGCGGACGCCGGTGTCGCCGAGCGCCTGCACCAGGGTCACGGTGCCGGCGAAGCCGACCGGCACCGACGGGTACGCCGGGGCCGGCGTCTCGTCGAGCGGCAGCAGCGACACGATCCCGGCGACCGGGGTGCCGCCGGCCAGCTCGCGCAGCCGGGCGCCGAGCGCCTCGCGGTCCGTGCGCTCGGCGTCCAGCACCAGCGGTACGACGGCGGCGCCGTGCCGTTCCAGCGTCTCCCGGCAGAAGGCGACCTCGGCCGCGGCGGTGCCGTCGGGGCCGGTGACCAGCCACCAGGTGCCGGTGACGGCGGGGCCGTCGACGGCGATCGGCGTCCAGCTGTCCCGGTAACGCCAGGAGTCCACGGTGGCCTGGTCGCGGTGCCGGCGACGCCAGGCGGCGAGCACCGGCAGCACGTCGGCGAAGGCCGTGTCCGGCACGGGCTCCGACTCGGTCGTGCCGGCAAGTTCGGCGGTCAGCGCGGCCAGGTCCTCCGCCTCCACGGCCGCCCAGAAGCGGGCGTCGACCTCGTCGTCCTCCACCGGTTGGGCGGTGCCGGCGGCCGGGGCGGGCGTGGCGGACGGCTGCGGCCAGTAGAGCTGCCGCTGGAACGGGTAGGTGGGCAGGTCCCGGCGACGCCCGGCGAGGCCGGCGAACGCGGGCCGCCAGTCCACCGGCGTACCCCCGGCGTAGACCTCGGCCAGGGCGCGCAGGAAGCGGCCGAGGCCGCCCTCGCCGCGGCGGAGGCTGCCGGTGACGGTGACCCCGTCCGGGTCGGCGGCGGCCAGTTCGACGCTCTCCTGCACGGCCATGGTCAGCACCGGGTGGGCGCTGACCTCGACGAATGTCCGGTAGCCGGCGGCGACGAGGCTACGCACCGCGTCGTCGAAGCGGACGGTCTGCCGCAGGTTGCGGTACCAGTAGTCGGCGTCGAGGGCGGCGGTGTCGAGCCAGTCCCCCTCCACCGTGGAGCGGAACCGGACCTCGCCGGTGCGGGGCCGCAGCCCGGCGAGCAGCTCCAGGAGTTGCTCGCGCAGCTGCTCGACGTGGGCGGAGTGGGAGGCGTAGTCCACCGGGATGCGGCGCACCCGCACCTCGCGGGACTCGTAGTGGGCGACCAGCTCGTCGAGGGCCGCGCCGTCGCCGGAGACCACGACCGAGGTGGGTCCGTTGACGGCGGCCAGGGCGATCCGGCCGGCCCAGCGGGTGATCGTCCCGGTGACCTCGTCGGCGGTGGTGGCGACCGAGACCATGCCGCCGTCCCCGGCGATGCCGGCGATGATCCGGCTGCGCAGCGCGACCACGGCCGCCGCGTCGTCCAGGGTGAGGCCCCCGGCGACGTGTGCGGCGGCGATCTCGCCCTGGGAGTGGCCGACGACGGCGGACGGGCGGACCCCGTACGACTCCCAGAGGGCGGCGAGCGAGACGCTGACCGCGAACAGGGTGGGCTGGACGACGTCGACCCGTTCCAGTGACGGGGCGTCGGGGGCGCCGCGTACGACGTCGGTCAGCGACCAGTCGACGTACGGGCGCAGCGCCTCGTGGCAGGTGGCGAACTTCGCGGCGAAGACCGGTGCGGTGTCGAGGAGTTCGGCGGCCATGCCGATCCACTGCGATCCCTGGCCGGGGAAGACGAAGGCCACCTCGCCCGGTGTGCCGGGAACCCGGGTGACGGTCTGCGGGGTGGGCCGGCCGGCGGCGAGCGCGTCGAGAGCGGCGGCCAGGTCGTCCCGGCCGGTGGCGAAGACGACGGCCCGGTGGTCGTGGGAGGCGCGGGTGGCGGCCAGCGACCAGCTGACGTCGGCGAGTTCCTCGTCGGCGGCGGTGTCGAGGTGGGCGCGCAGGTCGTGGGTGCGGGCGGTGAGGGCGTCGACGGTACGCCCGGACAGCACCCAGGGCAGTTCCCCGGTGGGCCCGGTGGTGGCTGCCGGCTCGGGCTCGTCGGCGGGGGCCTGTTCGAGGATGGTGTGCACGTTGGTGCCGCTGATCCCGAACGAGGACACCGCGGCGCGGCGGATGCCGTCGGCCGGTTCCCAGGGGTGTGCCGAGGTGAGCAGTTCGACGTTGCCGGTGCCCCAGTCGACGTGCGGGGTGGGCTCGTCCACGTGCAGGGTCGGCGGCAGCACCCCGTGCCGCATCGCGAGAACCATCTTCATCACCCCGGCCACACCAGCGGCGGCCTGCGTGTGACCGATGTTCGACTTGATCGACCCCAGCCACAGCGGCCGGTCGGCCGGACGGTCCTTCCCGTACGTCGCCAGCAGCGCCTGCGCCTCGATCGGATCGCCCAGTGTGGTGCCCGTGCCGTGCGCCTCCACCACGTCCACCTGCTCGGCGGTGAGCCCCGCGTTGGCCAGGGCCTGCCGGATCACCCGCTGCTGGGCGGGGCCGTTGGGTGCGGTGAGGCCGTTGGAGGCGCCGTCCTGGTTGACGGCGCTGCCACGTAGAACGGCGAGGACGGGGTTGCCGTCGCGGCGCGCGTCGGAGAGCCGCTGGAGCACCAGCAGGCCGACGCCCTCGCCCCAACCGGTGCCGTCGGCGGCCCCGGCGAACGGCTTGCACCGGCCGTCGGCGGCGAGGCCACGCTGCCGGGAGAAGCCGACGAAGATCCCGGGGGTGGCCATCACGGTGGCGCCGCCGGCCAGGGCGAGGTCGCACTCCCCCGCCTGGAGGGCCTGCGCGGCAAGGTGCATCGCGACCAGCGAGGAGGAGCAGGCGGTGTCGACGGTGACGGCCGGGCCGTGCAGCCCGAAGGTGTACGCCAGCCGACCGGAGATGACGCTGGCGGAGGTGCCGGTGGCGAGGTAGTTCTCGTCGACGTCGCCGGCGGCCATCAGCAGCGAACCGTAGTCCTGGCCGTTGGTGCCGACGTACACGCCGGTGCGGCTGCCGCGCAGCGCGGTCGGGTCGATCCGGGCCCGCTCGAACGCCTCCCAGGTGGTTTCCAGCAGCAGCCGCTGCTGGGGGTCCATGGCGAGGGCTTCGCGGGGGCTGATGCCGAAGAAGGCGGGATCGAACTCGCCGGCCCCGGCGACGAAGCCGCCCTCGCGTACGTAGCTGGTGCCGAGGTGCTCGGGGTCGGGGTGGTACAGCTCGGCGAGGTTCCAGCCGCGCTCTCCGGGCATCAGGCTCATGGCGTCGGTGCCGGTGGCGACGAGGTCCCACAGTTGCTCCGGTGAGGCGACCCCGCCGGGGAACCGGCAGCTCATCGCGACGATGGCGATCGGCTCCCGGTCGCGGCCCGTGCCGTCGGCGACCACCTCGCTGGTGGCGTGGCCGGCGGTGAGCCCGTGCAGGTGGGCGGCGAGCTCGGCGACCGTGGGGTGGTCGAAGGCCAGCGTGGCGGGCAGGGTCATGCCGGTCTCGGCGGTCAGCCGGTTGCGCAGCTCGACGGCGGTGAGCGAGTCGAAGCCGAGGTCGCGGAAGGTGCGCTCGGGCAGCGGCTGGCCGGCCGGGTAGCCGAGCACCACTGCGGCCTGGGTGCGGACGAGGTCGGCGAGCTGCGGCAGGGACCGGCCGACCACCACGGCGCGGACGGGGCCGGTCGGCACGGCGGGCACCCCGGGCAGGGCGGCGATCAGCGGGGTCGGCCGACCCCAGGAGGCGGCGAGGCGTCCCCAGTCGACGTCGGCGACGGTGACCGCCGGTTCGGTGGCGTTGACCAGCCGGCCCAGGGCGGTGACCGCCTCGGCGACGGGGAGCGGGTTGATCCCGCCCCGGGCGAGCCGGGCGGTCAGCGCGGCCGTCGCCGCGGCCATGCCGTCCTCGGCCCACGCGCCCCAGGCGATGGCGGTGCTGGGGAGGCCCTGGCCGCGTCGCCAGGCCGCGAAGGCGTCGAGGTACGCGTTGGCCGCCGCGTAGTTGCCCTGCCCGGCGCTGCCGATGACCCCGGCGAGGGAGGAGAAGAGCACGAACGCGTCAAGGTCGCGGCCGGCGGTGGCGTCGTGCAGCACCCGGGCGGCGCGGACCTTGCCGTCGAGGACGGTCTGCATCCGGGTCAGGTCGAGGCCGTCGAGGACACCGTCGTCGACCACCCCGGCGGTGTGCACGACGGCGGTCAGCCCGGGCAGTTCGGCGACGAGGCCGGTGACCGCCTCCCGGTCGGTGACGTCACAGGCCACCACCCGCACCGCACCCAACTCGTCCACCAGCTCCGCCGCACCCGGCGCATCGGGGCCCCGCCGCGAGGCGAGCACCACCTGCTCGGCTCCGTTGCCCAACAACCACCGGGCCACGTGCCGACCCAACGCACCCGTACCGCCGGTCACCAGCACCGTGCCGGACGGCCGCCAACCCGAACCGGCGGGCGCCGAGGACGGCACGAGCCGCCGGCCGAGGATCCCCTGCGGGCGGATCGCCACCTGGTCGTGACCGGTGTCGGCGAGGACGGCGAGCAGCGCGTCCCCGGTGTTCCGGTCGACGCGGGCGGGCAGGTCGACCAGGCCGCCCCAGCGGTCCGGCTGTTCGAGGGCGACGACCCGGCCCAGTCCCCAGGCCAGGGCGGGCCACGGGTCGGCGACGGTCTCGCCGCCGCCCACGGAGACGGCGCCGCGGGTGAGGCACCATAGCCGGCCGGGCAGGCCGGCGTCGGCGAGCGCCTGGGTGAGGGTGAGCAGCAGCGCGGCGCCGACGGAGACGGCCGGGGCGTCCGGCAACGCCCGGTCGCCCTCGGGCAGCACGCAGAGCACTCCGGTCCAGCCCTGGTCGCCCTGTCGGCGCAGCAGCTCGGTCAGCTCCGCGCGGCCGACGCCGGGGGCGACGGTGACGGTGTCGACGTGGGCGCCCGCGCCGGCCAGCGTCCCGGCCACCCCGGCGTCGGTGTCGGTGGTGACGACCAGCCAGCGGCCGGTCAGCGCCGACGCGGCGGCGGGGCGTACGGGCTCCCAGTCGACCCGGTAGGACCAGCCGTCCACCACGGCGTCGCGTTGCCGGGCCCGCCGCCACGACGACAGCACCGGCACGGCCGGGGCGAGGGCCTCGACCGCCGCCGGGTCGTCCTGCACGGCCAGGTGGGAGGCGACCTCGGTCAGGTCGCCGCGCTCCACCGCCGCCCAGAAGTCCCCCTCGGCAACGTCGGTCGGCGCGGCCGGTACGGCGGTGCCGCCGAGCTCGGGCCAGTAACGCTGGTGCTGGAACGCGTACGTGGGCAGGTCGACCCGCCCGGCGCCGGTGTCGGCGAACCACGACTGCCAGGTCACCGGCACCCCGTGCACGTGCAGCTCGGCCAACGCGCCCAGCAGTGCCTGCGGCTCGGGTCGGTCCCCGCGCTGCGCGGCGACGGCGAGGACCCGCCCGGAGTCGGGCAGGATGTCCCCGGTCATCGCGGTCAGTACGCTGCGCGGCCCGACCTCCAGGAACGTGTCCGCCCCGGCGGCCTTCAGCGCGGTGACCCCATCCGCGAAACGGACCGCCTCGCGGACGTGCCGCACCCAGTAGTCGGCGGTACGGATCTCGTCGGCGTCGGCGAACGCCCCGGTCACGTTCGACACCACCGGCAGCGACGGCGCGGCGAACGTGAGCCGGTCGAGCACCGCACGGAACCTGCCGAGCATGGGCTCCATCAGCGGGCTGTGGAACGCGTGGCTGACCGTAAGCCGGCGGATCCGCGCACCCCGCTCCCGCCAGATCCGCTCGACCTCGTCCAGCGCCGCCACGTCACCAGAGACGACCACCGAGGTCGGGCCGTTCACCGCCGCGATCCCCACCCGGTCCGCCAGACCGTCCAGCGTGGCCAGCACGTCCGCCTCGGCAGCCGCCACGGCCAGCATCCCGCCACCAGCCGGCAACGCCTGCATCAACCGGCCCCGCGCCGCCACCAACGCACAGGCATGCTCCAGGGACAACACCCCCGCCACATGCGCAGCCGTGACCTCACCGATCGAGTGACCACCCACGAACTCCGGCATCACCCCGAACGACTCTACGAGACGGAACAACGCCACCTCGACCGCGAACAGACCAGCCTGCGTGAACACCGTCTGATCCAGCAACCCGGCCTCGGGCGAACCCTCGACGGCGAACAACACCTCCCGCAGCGGACGCGGCAGGGCCCGATCCAGGTACCCACACACCGCGTCGAGCGCGGCGGCGAAGACGGGGAACTCCGCGTACAACTCCCGGCCCATGCCGGCGCGCTGCGCACCCTGACCCGAGAAGAGCACCGCGAGCTGCCCGCGCGGCGACCCGGCACCGGCGAGCACGTTGCCGGTCGGTTCCCCGGTGGCGAGGGCGCGCAGCCCGGCCAGCAGGTCGTCGCGGCCGGTGGCCGACACCACGGCCCGGTGCTCCAGGGCGGACCGGGAGGTGACCGACGAGAAGGCCACGTCCAGCGGGCGCAGGCTCTCGTCGGCGGCGAGCCAGGCCGCCCAGCGGCCGGCCTGCGCGGCGAGCGCGGCGTCCGACCGGGCGGAGAGCAGCACCGGGGTCACCGTGCGGTCCGCCGGCACGGTCGGCTCGGCTTCGGCTTCGGCCGGCGCCGGGGCCTGCTCGATGATGGTGTGCGCGTTGGTGCCGGACACCCCGAACGACGACACCGCGGCCCGGCGCGGGCGGTCCACCGTGGGCCACGGGGTGGGGGCGGTGGCGAGGGTGACCGCCCCGGCGGCCCAGTCGATGTGCGGGGACGGCGCGTCGACGTGCAGGGTCGGCGGCACGACACCGTGCCGCATCGCCATCACCATCTTGATCACACCAGCCACCCCGGCAGCAGCCTGCGTGTGACCGATGTTCGACTTCACCGACCCCAACAGCAGCGGCTCGTCCCGGTCCTGCCCGTACGTCGCCAGCAACGCCTGCGCCTCGATCGGGTCACCGAGCCGGGTGCCGGTGCCGTGCGCCTCCACCACGTCCACCTGCTCGGGGGTGAGCCGGGCATTGTCCAGGGCCTGGCGGATGACCCGGATCTGGGAGGGGCCGTGCGGGGCGCTGAGGCCGTTGGACGCGCCGTCCTGGTTCACCGCGCTGCCCCGCACCACGGCGAGCACAGGGTAGCCGTGGCGCTCGGCGTCGGAGAGGCGGGTGAGCAGCAGCATGCCGATGCCCTCGGACCAGGAGGTGCCGTCCGCGCCGGCGGCGAACGCCTTGCACCGGCCGTCGGCAGCGAGGCCACGCTGCCGGCTGAACCCGACGAAGACCGCCGGGGTGGGCATCACCGTCACGCCGCCGGCGAGGGCCAGTTCGCAGTCGCCGTTGCGCAGTGCCTGCGCGGCCAGGTGGATGGCGACCAGCGAGGACGAGCAGGCGGTGTCGACGGTGACCGCCGGCCCCTCCAGCCCGAGGGTGTACGCGACACGGCCGGAGATGACGCTGGTGGCGTTGCCGGTGAGCAGGTGCCCCTCGCCGTTCTCGGCCTGCGCCATCATGCCGTCGTAGCCGTGCGACGACGCGCCGACGAAGACGCCGGTACGGCTGCCCCGTACCGCCGGCAGCGGCAGCCCGGCCCGCTCGAACGCCTCCCAGGAGGTCTCCAGCAGCAGCCGCTGCTGCGGGTCCATGGCGACGGCCTCGCGGGGCGAGATGCCGAACAGGTCGGCGTCGAAGTCGGCGGCGGCGTAGACGAAGCCGCCCTCGGTCACGTAGCTGGTGCCCGGGTGGTCGGGGTCGGGGTGGAAGAGGCGGTCCAGGTCCCAGCCCCGGTCGGCGGGGAACGGCCCGATCCCGTCGCCGCCGTCGCGGACGAGCTGCCACAGCGCCTCGGGGCTGTCGACCCCGCCCGGGTAGCGGCAGCTCATCGCCACGATGGCGATGGGCTCGGAGTCCCGGGCCTCCAGCTCGCGCAGCCGCCGCCGGGTACGCCGCAGCTCCGAGGTCGTACGCTTCAGGTACTCGACGTACTTCTCGTCCTCGTTGCTCACCGTGGACCTACCTCACTCGGCATGCCGATGTCGTTGCGGCTGGGGGTCACGACGTCTCCAGCTCGCGGTCGATCAGGTCGAAGATGTTCTCTGCGGTGGCCGACTCCAGGTCGTCCTCGTCGCCGTCCGCGTCCGCCTGCCGCTCGGTCAGCCGGCCCAGCAGGCCGTGCAGCCGGTCGGTGATCCGGCGGAACTCGTCGTCCGTGGGGTCGAGCCCGACGAGCGCCGCCTCCAGCCGGTCGAGTTGCCGGCCCACCGACCGGTCCGCGGCCGTGGCCGTCGGGGCGAACTGCCCGGCCAGCTGGTCGGCGAGCGCCGTCGGTGTCGGGTTGTCGAAGACCAGCGTCGCCGGCAGCCGCAGCCCGGTGGCCGCGCCGAGGCGGTTGCGCAGCTCGACCGCGGTGAGCGAGTCGAAGCCGAGCTCCCGGAACGCCCGGGTCGGCTCGATGCCGGCCGGGTCGCCGTGGCCGAGGACGACCGCCACGTGCGACAGCACCAGGTCGCGCAGGACACGCGCCCGCTTGTCGTCGGGCAGGGCGCGCAGCGTCTCGGCGTACGCCTGCCCGTCGGCGACCTCGCCGGCCGCGGCCCGGCGGCCTGCGGGGCGCACCAGGTTCGCCAGCAGCGGGTGGACGGGAGCCCCGGGCGCCGACACCCCGGTGATGATCTTCGCGGGCATCAGCGCCGCCCGCTCGGAGCGCCAGACCGTGTCGAACAGGGCCAGGGCCTCGTCGTTGGCCAGGGCGGCCATGCCGCCCCGGTCGAGCCGGCGGATGTCGGCCGCGTCGAGGTGCCCGGTCATCCCGCTGGCCTGGGCCCAGCGGCCCCAGGCCAGCGCGACCGCCGGCAGTCCGAGGGCCCGCCGGTGCTCGGCGAGGGCGTCGAGGAAGGCGTTGCCGGCGGCGTAGTTGCCCTGGCCCGGGCCGCCGAACACGCCGGCGGCGGCGGAGAAGAGCACGAACGCGGTCAGCTCGTGGGCGAGGGTGGCCCGGTGCAGGTTCCAGGCCACGTCGACCTTGGGCCGCAGCACCGCGTCGAGACGCTCCGGGGTGAGCGACTCGACGGTGGCGTCGTCGAGCACGCCGGCGGCGTGCACGACCGCGCGCAGCGGATGCCGCCGGTCCACCATCGACAGCACGTCCGCGACGGCGTCCGGGTCGGCCAGGTCGGCGGCGACGATCGACACGTCCGCGCCGAACGACTTGAGGTCGGCGAGCAGTTCGTCGGCGCCCTCGGCGTCCGGGCCGCGTCGGCTGACCAGGAGCAGCTGCCGGGCACCGTGTGCGGTGACCAGGTGCCGGCAGAGCAGCGTGCCGAGGGTGCCGGTCGCCCCGGAGACCAGGACCGTGCCGTCGAGGCGGGGTGCCTGCGGGATGCTCAGGGCGAGCTTGCCGACGTGCCGGGCCTGGCTGAGGAAGCGGAACGCCTCGGGGGCGCGCCGGACGTCCCAGGTGCGCCGGGGCAACGGTCGCAGCACGCCGCGGGCGAAGAGCGTCATCAGCTCGCCCAGCATCGCGGCGATCCGGTCCTCGCCGGCCTCGATGAGGTCGAAGACCTGGTAGGTCACGCCCGGGTGCTCGGCAGCGACGCGCCCCGGGTCCCGCTTGTCGGTCTTGCCCATCTCGACGAACCGGCCGCCCTCGGCGAGCAGCCGCAGCGACGCGTCCACGAACTCGCCGCTGAGCGCGTTGAGCACCACGTCGACACCCCGCCCGCCGGTGCGGTCGGAGAACTCGTCGACGAAGTCGAGGCTGCGGGAGGAGGCGAGGTGCGTCTCGTCGAAACCGGTGGCGCGCAGCGCCGGCCACTTGCCGGGGCTGGCCGTGCCGTAGACCTCCGCGCCGAGGTGGCGGGCGATCTGCACGGCGGCCATACCGACTCCGCCGGCCGCCGCGTGGATGAGCACGGACTCCCCGGCGCGCAGCCGGGCCAGCTCCACCAGGCCGTACCAGGCGGTCAGGAAGACCACGGGCACCACGGCGGCGTCCGTGTACGACCAGCCGTCGGGGATGCGGGTGAGCAGCCTGCGGTCGGTGACCGCGGCCGACGAGAACGAGCCGGAGAAGATGCCCATCACCCGGTCGCCGGGCGCGAGGTCGGTGACCCCCGACCCCACGCCGAGCACCACGCCGGCGCCCTCGTTGCCCAGCACCTCCTGGTCGGGGACCATGCCGAGGGCCAGCACCACGTCCCGGAAGTTCAGCCCGGAGGCGCGCATCCCGACCAGGACGTGGCCCGCCGGCAGTTCCCCGGTCACCTCGGGGGCGGGCAGCACGGCCAGGTTCGCCAGCGTGCCCTTCTCGGTGACGTCCAGCCGCCAGGGCACCTCGTCGGCGGGCAGCGGCAGCGCTCCGGCGTCCCGCGCCCGGGCCAGCCGGGGCACCAGCGGCACGCCGTCGCGGACCGCGAGCTGCGGCTCGCCGGAGGCGACGGCCGCCGGGACCGCCGCGAGGGAGGTGGTGGCGTCGTCGGTGTCGATCAGCGTGAACCGGCCGGGGTGCTCGGACTGCGCCGAGCGGACCAGCCCCCACAGGGTGGCCCGGGCCAGGTCGCGGGGGGCCTCGCCGGGGGCGGCGCCGACCGCGCCTCGGGTGTGCAGGACCAGCCGGGCCTGCTCCAGCCGGGGCTCGCCGAGCCAGCCCTGCACCAACGCGAGCGCCTCCCGGGCCGCGTCGTGCGCGGCCTCGTCGGCCCGCTCCGGGTCCGTGTCCGCGCCGGAGCGCAGGTCCACCACCACATCGGGTACGTCCCCGGACTCCTCGATCGCGGCCACCAGCGTCGTCAGGTCCGCGTGGCCCCGGACCGGGTGCCCGGCGGTGGCCAGCGTCCCGGCGAGGCCGAGGGTGTCGTCGCCGAGCAGCGCCCAGCGGGTGTCCCCCGGCACGGCGTCGGTGGCCGGCAGCGGCGTCCAGTCCAGGTGGAACACCGAGGTGCGGCGCAGCGCGGCGGCCTCGTCGGGCCGGCCGGCGGAGACCGGACGGAAGGTCAGCGACTCGACGGTGGCGACCGGTTGGCCGGCGGTGTCGGTGAGGGTGACCGCGACGGTGTCCGGGCCGAGCGACCGCAGCCGCACCCGCAGCCGGGTGGCGCCGTGGGCGTGCAGGGCGACCGTGCGGAAGGCGAACGGCATCCAGCCCGTACCGGAGGTGTCCGCCGCGTCGCCGAGCAGCGCGGTGATGCCGCTGGCCTGAAGAGCCGCGTCGAACAGGGCCGGGTGCAGCCCGAAGCGGGACGCGTCGGTCGTCGCCTCGTCGGGGAGGGCCACCTCGGCGTAGACCTCGTCGTCGCCGCGCCACACCTGACGCAGGCCCCGGAAGGCGGGGCCGTACCCCAGGCCGCCCTCGGCCATCTGGGCGTACCAGGCGTCCAGGTCGGCGTCGACCTCCACGGCGTCGGCCGGCGGCCACTGGCCCGGTACGACCGTCGGGGCGGGAAGGTGCGGCAGCAGCAGGCCCTCGGCGTGCCGGGTCCACTCGGCGTCGCCGTCGGACTCGGGGCGGGAGTGCACGGTGACGGTCCGCTCCCCGGTGTCGCTCGGCGGGCCGACGCGCACCTGCACCTGTACCGCGCCGGCCGCCGGGAGCACCAGCGGACTGATCAGGGTCAGGTCGCCCACCTGGCCGGCGTCGACCTCGTCGCCGGCCCGGACCACCATGTCGACGACGCCGGTGCCCGGGACGATCACCGCCCCGCCGACGGCGTGGTCGGCCAGCCACGGGTGGGTACGCACCGACAGCCGCCCGGTCAGCACCACGGTCCGGTCGTCGGCGACCGGTACGGCCGCGCTGAGCAGCGGGTGTCCGGCGTCCTGGAGGCCGGCGGAACTGACGTCCCGCACCCGGTGGGCGGACGCCTCCAGCCAGAAGCGTCCCCGGTCGAAGGCGTAGGTGGGCAGGTCGACGGTGCCGGCCCCGGCAAGGACAGTCGTCAGGTCGACGGGCAGGCCGATGGCGTACGCGGTGGCCAGGTTCGTCAGCAACCGCGTCGGGTCGTCATCGCCCCGACGCAGACTACCCAGCGTGTGGCCGGTGACGCCGGTGTCGTCGAGGACCGCCGTGACCGGCATCGTCAACACCGGATGCGGACTGAGCTCCACGAACGTGTGGTGCCCGGCAGCGACCGCCACCCGCACCGCCGGATCGAACAGCACCGTCTGCCGCAGGTTGTCGAACCAGTAGTCCGCGGTCATCGACGCCGGGTCGACCCAGTCACCGGTCAGCGTCGACACCAGACGGATGTGGCCCTGCTGTGGGGTGATGTCGGCCAGATCCGCGCGGAGTTGTTCCGCGACGTCCTGCACCGCCGCCGAGTGCGACGCGTAGTCCACCGGAATCAACCGCGCCCGGATCCCCTCGGCCTGGCAGGACTCCACCAGGTCCGCCACCGGCTGCGGCGGACCCGACACCACCACGATGGAAGGCCCGTTCACGGCAGCGACACCCACGCCCGGGAAACCACCCAGCCGCTCGGTGACCGCCTCGGCGGACAGGTCGACCGACGCCATCGTCCCCGTGCCCCGCAGCACGGTCAGCGCCCGCGACCGCAACGCCACCGCCTTCGCCGCGTCCTCCAGCGAAAGGATCCCCGCCACACAGGCGGCACCGATCTCACCCTGCGAATGACCGATCACCACCGCCGGGATCACCCCCGCGTGCTGCCACACGGCCGCCAGGGCGATGCCCACGGCCCACAGCACCGGCTGCACGACCTCCACCCGCGCCAACCACGACTCATCCTCGCCGGTCAACACCGACACCAGATCCACATCCAGATACGGCGCGAGAGCCCGCTGACACTCCGCCAACTTCGCGTCGAACACCGGCGTACGACCCACCAGACCGGCCGCCATCCCCGCCGACTGCGCACCCTGACCCGGGAACACGAACACCGCACCCGCACCATGCGACGACGCCATGCCGACCACGACGTTGCCCGCCGGCGCACCGGACGCCAGAGCATCCAACCCCGCCAGCAACTCACCGACATCGGCACCGACCACGGCGGCCCGCTGGTCGAACACCGACCGGGTGGTGGCGAGGGACCAACCCACCGCCGCCGGATCCACCTCGCCGCGCTCACGCACGAACTCCGCCAGGCGGGCCGCCTGACCGGCGAGGGCGCCCTTCGACCGCCCCGACAGCGGCCACACCACGACGTCCGACGCCACCAGACCAGAAGCCGGCACGGCCGGCTCGGCGACCTCCACCGGCTCGTCGGCCTGCTCGATGATCACGTGGGCGTTCGTGCCGGACATGCCGAACGACGACACCGCCGCCCGGCGCGCCCGCTCCACGGCCGGCCACGGGCGCGACTCCGTCGCCAACTCGACCGCGCCGGACGTCCAGTCGATGTGCGGGGACGGCTCGTCCACGTGCAACGTCGCCGGCACGACCCCGTGTCGCATCGCCTGCACCATCTTGATCACACCCGCCACGCCCGAGGCCGCCTGGGTGTGGCCGATGTTCGACTTGATCGAGCCGAGCAGCAGCGGTGCGGCGTCGCCCCGTTCCTGACCGTAGGTGGCGAGCAGCGCCTGCGCCTCGATCGGGTCGCCGAGCGTCGTGCCGGTGCCGTGCGCCTCCACCACGTCCACGTCGGCCGTCGACAGCCGCGCCGACGCCAACGCCTGCCGGATCACCCGCTGCTGCGACGGACCGTTCGGCGCCGTCAGACCGTTCGACGCACCATCCTGGTTGACCGCCGACCCACGCACCACCGCCAGAACCTCATGACCGTTACGCCGCGCGTCCGACAGCCGCTCCACCAGCAGCACCCCGACACCCTCACCCCAACCCGTACCGTCCGCGCCCGCCGCGAACGCCTTGCACCGACCGTCGGCGGCCAGACCCCGCTGCCGGGAGAACTCGAAGAAGGTGCCCGGGGTGGCCATGACCGTGACGCCGCCCGCGAGGGCGAGGTCGCACTCGCCGCGCCGCAGCGACTGCACCGCCAGGTGCAACGCCACCAACGACGACGAACACGCCGTGTCCACCGACACCGCCGGCCCCTCCAACCCCAACGCGTACGCCACCCGACCCGACACCACACTCGCGGCGTTCCCCGTCGCCGCGAATCCCTCCGCCTCGTCCCCAGCCACCGCCAACAGGGCCCCATAGTCCTGACCATTCGTGCCCACGAACACCCCTGTTCGTGAACCCCGCAACGCCCGCGCAACCCCTGCCCGCTCCACCGCCTCCCACGAGACCTCCAACAGCAACCGCTGCTGCGGGTCCATCGCCGACGCCTCACGCGGCGAGATGCCGAAGAAGCCCGCGTCGAACTCCGCGGCTCCGTACAGGAATCCGCCCTGGTCGGTGTAGCTGGTGCCGGGGTTCGCGGGGTCGGGGTCGTAGAGCCGGTCGAGGTCCCAGCCCCGATCGGTCGGGAAGCCGCCGATGGCGTCGGCGCCGTCGGCGACGAGGCGCCACAGTTGCTCGGGGGCGTCCACGCCGCCGGGGTAGCGGCAGGCCATGGCGACGATGGCCACCGGCTCGTCGTCGTCCACCGCGGCCGGGGCCGCGACGGGAGCCGGCCCGGCGTCGGCGCCGAAGAGCCCGGCGAGCAGGAACCGGGCCAGCGCGACCGGGGTCGGGTGGTCGAAGACCAGGGTGGTGGGCAGCGCCTGCCCGGTGGCGGTGACGAGCCGGTTACGCAACTCCACCGCGGTCAGCGAGTCGAAGCCGAGGTCACGGAACGCGGTGGTCGCTCCGACGGCGGCGGCCCCGCCGTCGTGGCCGAGCACGTCGGCGGCGAGTTCCCGCACCAGGTCGGCGACGGTCTCCTCCCGCCGGGCGGCGGTCAGCCCGACGAGACGCCGGCGCAGGCCCGCCGCCGGACCGTCGTCGCCGCCGTCGACCGGGGCGCCGCCGTCGAGGGCCGCCCGAGCCTCCGGTACGCCCTCCAGCAGCGGCCGGCGCCGGGCGGAGGCGTACGCGGGGGCGAACCGGGCCCAGTCGACGTCGGCCACGGTCACGGTGACGTCGTCGTGGTCGAGGGCCTGCTGCAACGCGCCCATGGCCACGGTGGGGTCCATGGCGGGCAGGCCCCGACGGCGCAGGTTCTGCTCGGCGTCGGCCGCGTGCATCCCGCCGTCGGACCACGGACCCCAGGCGACGGCGGTGCCGGCCCGGCCGTCGGCCCGCCGCTGCTGCACGAGCGCGTCCAGGTAGGCGTTGCCGGCCGCGTAGCCGACCTGACCGCCGCTGCCCCAGGTGGCGGCGATGGACGAGTAGACGACGAAGGCGTCGAGTTCCCGGTCGGCGAGGAGGTCCGCGAGGTGGGTGGCGCCGACGGTCTTGCCGGCGGTCACCTCGGCCAGCTCGGCCGGGGTGACGTCCGCCAGCGGGGTGGCCTGCGCGATGCCGGCGGCGTGCACGACGGTACGCACCGGCGGGCCGTCGGCCTCGACCCGGTCGAGCAGGGCGGCGACGGCGGCCCGGTCGGCGATGTCGCAGGCGGCGACGGTGACCCGGGCGCCGAGACCGGTCAGCTCGGCTTCCAGCTCGGCGGCGCCGGGCGCGTCCGGTCCGCGCCGGCTGACCAGCACGACGTGTTCGGCTCCGGCGCCGGCGAGCCAGCGGGCGGCCCGGGCGCCGAGCCCACCGGTGCCGCCGGTGATCAGCGCGGTGCCGGTGGGCGTGAACCGGCGCGCCGGGGGGTGGTCGCCGACGGCGGCGCGGACCAGGCGGCGGACGAAGACGCCGGGGCCGCGTACCGCGAGCTGGTCCTCGCCGGTCGATCCGGTGAGGATCGCGGCGAGCCGGGTGGCGGTCCGGTTGTCGGCCCGGGACGGCAGGTCGACCAGGCCGCCCCAGCGGTGCGGGGCCTCGACGCCGACCACCCGGCCGAGACCCCAGATCGCGGCCTGCGCCGGGTCGGTGCGGCGGTCGTACGAGGCGGCGGCGACCGCGCCCCGGGTGACCAGCCACAGCGGCGCGGCCAGGCCGGCGTCGCCGAGCGCCTGCACGAGCGCGAGGGTGGCGGCCAGGCCGGGCAGGACGGTGCCGCCGGCGACGGCCGGTTCCCCGCCGAGCAGGGAGACGACGCCGGCGAGTTCGGTGCCGGCGAGGGACTCCGCGAGGGCGGCCCGGTCGGCGTCGGGGTCGACGCTCAGTGGCAGCAGGTCGGCGCCGGCGCCGGTCAGCGCGGCCCGGACGGTCTCCGCGGCCGGGTCGTCGGCTCCGCCGGCGGGCAGCGCCAGCAGCCAGGTGCCGGTCAGCCGGGCCGGGGTGGGTTCGGGGGCCACCTGCCAGTCGGCCCGGTACCGCCAGCCGTCGAGCACGGAGTGTTCCTGCCGCTGCCGCCGCCAGTCGGCGAGGACGGGCAGCAGGGTACGCAGCGACTCGGCGGCGGTCTCGTCGGCGACGGCGAGGGTGTCGCGCAGCGCGTCGAGGTCGGCCCGTTCGACCGCCTCCCAGAACCGCCGGTCGAGCGTGCCGGCCCCGGTGACGGTGGCCTCGTCGGCGGGCGCCTCGGCCGGCACCCAGTAGTGCTGCCGCTCGAACGGGTAGGTGGGCAGGGCGACGAGCCGGCCGGGCCGGTCGGCGAAGAGGTCCGCCCAGCGCACCGGCGTGCCGGCGACGTGGAGCTGGGCGAGGGCGGCGAGCAGGGTGCGACGGTCCGGACGGTCCCGGCGCAGCACCGGCACGACGACGGTGAGGGCGGCGTCGGCGGCGTCGATCCCGGCGAGGGTCTCCTGGGCGCTGGCGGTGAGGACGGCGTCGGGGCCGACCTCGACGAAGGTGCCGACGCCGTGGGCGCGCAGGGTGCGTACGCCGTCGGCGAAGCGGACCGCCTCCCGGACGTGCCGCACCCAGTATCCGGGGTCGGTGAGCTGCGCCGGGTCGGCCAGTTCGCCGGTCAGGTTGGACACCACCGGCAGGGTGGGTGCCCGCAGGTCGAGGCCGGCGGCGACGGCGGCGAACTCGGCGAGCATCGGCTCCATCAGCGGGCTGTGGAAGGCGTGGCTGACCCGCAGCCGCCGCACCCGCACCCCCCGGGCGGTCCAGAGTTCGGCGAGTTCCTCGATGGCCGCGCCGTCGCCGGAGACGACGACGGCGGCGGGGCCGTTGACGGCCGCGACGGCGACCCGGTCGGTCAGTTCCGCGATCGACTCGGCGACCCGGGCCTCGTCGGCGGCGACGGCGAGCATCGCCCCGCCGGCGGGCAGGGCCTGCATGAGCCGGCCTCGCGCGGCGACGAGGGCGCAGGCGTCGTCGAGGGTGAACACGCCGGCCACGTGGGCGGCGGTCAGTTCGCCGATGGAGTGCCCGGCGACGAGGTCGGGGGTCAGCCCCCAGGAGCCGAGCAGCCGGTGCAGCGCCACCTCGACGGCGAACAGGCCGGCCTGGGTGAAGACGGTCTGGTCGAGCAGGGCCGCCTCGTCGGTGCCGGGCTCGGCGAACAGCAGCGGCTTCAACGGCCGGGGCAGCCGGTGGTCCAGGTGGGCGCAGACCTCGTCGAGCGCCTCCGCGAAGGCCGGGTACG
Source organism: Micromonospora sp. NPDC048170 (assembly GCF_040652795.1). Classification (NCBI taxonomy): domain Bacteria; kingdom Bacillati; phylum Actinomycetota; class Actinomycetes; order Micromonosporales; family Micromonosporaceae; genus Micromonospora; species Micromonospora sp. NPDC048170. The sequence continues at coordinate 11,707 of NZ_JBEZMR010000019.1, read as the reverse complement.
TCTCGTACAGCTCCCGGCCCGCGCCGGCGCGCTGGGCGCCCTGCCCGGAGAAGAGGAACGCCACCCCGCCACGTTCGGCGGCGGCGCCGGTGACCAGGCCGGGTGCGGGCCGGTCGTCGGCGAGGGCGTTGAGGGCGGCGAGCAGGCCGTCGGAGTCGTCGGCGAGGACGACCGCCCGGTGTTCCAGGGGCGAGCGGGAGACCACCGAGGTCCAGCCGACGTCGGCCGGTCGCAGGTCGGCGTCGTCGGCGACGTACCGCGACCAGCGCTCGGCCTGGCCGCGCAGCGCGGCGCGGGTGCGGCCGGTGAGCAGCACGGGCACGGGCGCGGGGAGTTCCGGCCGGTCGGCCTCGGCGGCGGCCGGCTCGGGCTGTTCGAGGATGAGGTGCGTGTTGGTGCCGCTCATCCCGAACGAGGACACGGCGGCGCGGCGCGGCCGGTCCACGGCCGGCCACGGCGTGGCCTCGGTCACCAGGGTGACCGCTCCGGCCGCCCAGTCCACGTGCGGGGTGGGCTCGTCGACGTGCAGGGTCGCCGGCACGATCCCGTGCCGCATCGCCTGCACCATCTTGATCACCGCGGCGATGCCGGCGGCGGCCTGGGTGTGGCCGATGTTCGACTTGATCGAGCCGAGCAGCAGCGGCGCGGCGTCGCCCCGCTCCTGGCCGTAGGTCGCGAGCAGGGCCTGGGCCTCGATCGGGTCGCCGAGGGTGGTGCCGGTGCCGTGCGCCTCCACCACGTCGACCAGGTCGGGGGTGAGCCGCGCGCCGGCCAGGGCCTGCCGGATGACCCGCTGCTGGGACGGGCCGTTCGGGGCGGTGAGCCCGTTGGACGCGCCGTCGGAGTTGACCGCAGAGCTGCGGATGATCCCGAGCACGGGGTGGCCGTTGCGGCGGGCGTCGCTGAGCCGTTCCAGCAGCAGCATCCCGACGCCCTCGGACCAGCCGGTGCCGTCGGCGGACGCGGCGAACGACTTGCAGCGGCCGTCGGCGGCGAGGCCGCGCTGCCGGGAGAACTCGACGAACGGGCCGGGGGTGGCCAGCACGGTCGCACCGCCGGCCAGGGCTAGGCCGCACTCCCGCTGGCGCAGCGCCTGGCAGGCGAGGTGGATGGCGACCGACGCCGACGAGCAGGCCGTGTCCACGGTGACCGTGGGTCCCTCCAGCCCGAACGTGTACGCCAACCGGCCGGAGACCACGCTGGCGGCGGTGCCCGTCAGCACGTACCCCTCGACGCCGGGCGCCCGGTGCAGCACGGCGGCGTAGTCCTGGCCGGAGGTGCCGACGAAGACACCGGAGCGGCTGCCGGCCAGCGACAGCGGGGCGATGCCGGCGCGCTCGAACAGCTCCCAGGTGACCTCCAGCAGCAGCCGCTGCTGCGGGTCCATGGCGACCGCCTCGCGCGGCGAGATGCCGAACAGCGCGGCGTCGAACCGCCCCGCGTCGTGCAGGAACCCACCCGAGGTGGTGTACGAGGTGCCGGCGTTGTCCGGGTCGGCGTGGTAGAGCCGTTCCAGGTCCCAGCCCCGGTCGGTGGGAAAGTCGCCGATGGCGTCCCCGCCGGACGAGACGAACTGCCAGAGCTCCTCGGGCGAGTTGATGCCGCCCGGGTAGCGGCAGCTCATCGCCACGATCGCCACCGGCTCGGACTCCTCGGCGGTGACCTCGCGCAGCCGTTGGCGGGTCTGGTGCAGCTCGGCGACGACCCGCGTCAGGTATTCGCGCAGCCGCTCTTCGTCCGCCATGACATCTCGCTTTCTCGTGACACCACAGGTCCCGCGGACGGCTCAGGAGAGCCCGAGGTCCTGGTCGATGAGGTCGAACAGCTCCTGGTTGCTGGCCACCCGCAGCCGGTCCGCCACCTCGGCGGCCTCCTCCCGGCGTTCCTCGACGGCGCCGAGTCGTTCGAGCAGGCTGTGCAACCGCATCGTGATCCGCACCCGGCCGATGTCGTCCGGGTCGCGCAGCGCGAGGGCGCTCTCCAACTGGTCCAGCTCCGCCAGGGTCGGCAGCGCCTCCACCGACGCCTCGCTGAGCAGTTCGGCCCGCAGGTGTTCGGCCAGGGCCAGGGGGGTCGGGTAGTCGAAGACCACCGAGCTGGGCAGGCTCAGCCCGGTCGACCGGGTCAGCCGGCCCCGCAGCTCCACCGCGGTCAGCGAGTCGAAGCCCAGGTCCCGGAAGGGTCGGCCGGCCTCCACGGCGTACGGGCTGTCGTGCCCGATCACCTCGCCCGCCGCGGTGCGGATCAGGTCCACCAGCACCCGGGACTGTTCGGCCTGCGACAGCTCGCCGAGCCGCTTGCGCAGCTCGACGGCGACCTGGTCGCCGTCCTCGGCCTCCGCCCGAGCCGCCGCGGCCTGGGCGGCCACCTCGGCGATCTCGCTGATCAGCGGCCGGGGGCGGGCGGAGGCGAACACCGGTGCGAAGCGATCCCAGTCGATGTCGGCGACGGTGAGCGCGGTGTCGTCGCCCTCGAGGCCGGCGCGCAGGGCGGCCATCGCCGGTTCCCGGTCGAGCAGGGACACCCCGCGCCGGCTCATCGCCGCCGCGTGCGCGTCGGTCACCATGCCACCGCCGGCCCACGGCCCCCAGTTGACCGAGAGGACCCGGGTGTGCCCCGCCGGCCGCGACTGCGCCCAGGCGTCCAGGAAGGCGTTTCCGGCGGCGTACGCCCCGTGGTCGCCGACGCCCCAGACGGCGGCGATGGAGGAGAAGTGCACGACCAGTTCGAGCGGTTCCGGGTCGAGGAACTCGTCCAGGTGCCGGGCTCCGGCGATCTTGCCGGACACGACGTCGGCGAGTTCCGCCTCGGTCACCGCGGCGACGGGGTTGAGCCGTCCCACCCCGGCCGCGTGCACCACCGCGCGTACGGTCTCGCCGTCGGCGCGCAGGCCGCGGACGAGGTCCGCGACCGCGTCCCGGTCGGCCAGGTCGCAGGCCAGGACCCGGGCCTCGGCGCCGAGGGCGGCCAGTTCCGCCACCGCCTCGTCGGCCCCGGGGGCCGCCGCGCCGCGCCGGCTGACCAGCAGCAGCCGCCGCGCGCCGTGCCGGGCGAGCCAGGCGGCGGCGTACCGGCCGACGGCGCCGGTGCCGCCGGTGACCAGGACGGTGTCCGGCGGCTGCCAGTCGCCCTGGGCCTCGACCCGGGGCGTGCGGGCCAGCCGCCGCAGGTACGTCCCGGCGTCGCGCACCGCGAGCTGGTCCTCGTGCCCGGCGGCGGTCAGCGCCGCCAGGACGTGCTCGGCGGTGGCGGTGTCCAGGGTGGCGGGCAGGTCCAGCAGGCCGCCCCAGTGCCGGGGGTGTTCCAGCGCGGTCACCAGTCCGAGGCCCCACGTGGTGGCCTGAGCGGGGTGCACGACGGGGTCGTCTGCTCCGGTGCTGACGGCCTGCCGGGTGAGCAGCCACAGCGGCACCGGGGGCAGGGTGTCGGTGACCGCCTGCACCAGGGCGAGGTTCGCGGTCAGGCCCACGGGCACGGCGGGCTGCTCGGGGTGCGGTCGCTCGTCGAGGGCGAGCAGCGACACGATCCGGGTCGGCGGGTCGCCGGCGAGCCGCTCGGCGAGCGCCGTGCGGTCTGTGGTGGCCGGGTCGACGGTGAGCAGCCGCACGGTGCCGCCCCGCGCGGTGACGAGTTCGGCGAGCCGGTCGACGACGGGCTGGTCCGTGCCGGTGTGGACCAGCGTCCACGTGCCGTCGGTGACGCCCGCGGCGGGCGCCCCCGGACGCCAGGTGATCCGGTACCGCCAGCCGCCGGCGAGGGTGTCCTCCTGCTGCTGGCGTCGCCACTGCGCCAGGTCCGGCAGCAGGTCCCGCAGCGGGCGGTCCGGGTCGAGGCCGAGCCGGCCGGCGAGCACGTCGCCGTCGCCCGACGCCACGGCCCGCCAGAACGCCGAGTCGACGTCGTCGTGCGTGGCGACGGGGGTGCCCGCCGCCGCGTCGAGGGTCGGCCAGAAGCGCTGGTGGGTGAACGCGTACGTGGGCAGGTCCACCTGCCCGGCGCCGGGCAGCAGCCGCGACCAGCGGACGGCCACGCCCTGGCAGTGCAGTCGGGCCACCGCGCCGAGCAGAGCGGTCACCTCGTCCTGGCCGGGCCGCTGCACGCCAGTCACGAGGACCGGGGCGTCCGCCGGCAGCGCGTCGGCGGTCAGCGCGGTCAGCACCGTGTCCGGCCCGATCTCCAGGAACCGGGTCACCCCGTTGGCGTGCAGCTCGGTGACGGTGTCGGCGAAGCGGACCGCCTCGCGCACGTGCCGGACCCAGTACTCCGGGGTGCAGAGCTGGTCGGCGTCGACGACCGTACCGGTCAGGTTGGACACCAGCGGCACCGTCGGCGGGGCGTACTCCAGGGTCGCCGCCACGGCGGCGAAGTCGGCGAGCATCGGCTCCATCAGCGGGCTGTGGAAGGCGTGGCTGACCCGCAGCCGCTTCGTCCGCACCCCGAGACCGGTGAAGTGGGCGGCCAGGTCGGTCAGCGCGTCCTGGGCCCCGGCGACGACGACGGCCGCCGGCCCGTTCACCGCGGCGACGGCGACCTGCCCGCCGGTGCCGGTCAACGCCCGGACCACGTCGACCTCGGGCGCGGCGACGGCGAGCATCCCGCCGCCGGCCGGCAGGGCCTGCATCAGCCGGCCCCGGTTGCCGACGAGCGTGCAGGCGTCGGGCAGGGAGAGCACCCCGGCCACGTGGGCGGCGCTGATCTCCCCCACCGAGTGGCCGGCCACGAAGTCGGGCCGGATCCCCCAGTGCGCGAGCAACCGGAACAGCGCCACCTCGACCGCGAAGAGGCCCGCCTGGGTGAAGACCGTCTGGTCCAGCAGGTCGGCGTCGGCGGTGCCGGGCTCGGCGAACAGCACCGGGCGCAGCGGTCGGGGCAGGTACGCGTCGAGGTGCTGGCACGCCTCGTCGAGGGTCTCGGCGAAGACGGGGAACGTCTCGTACAGGCGGCGGCCCATGCCGGCGTGCTGGGCGCCCTGGCCGGAGAAGAGCACCGCCAGCGCGCCACCGGGCTCGGCGACGCCGCTGGTGAGTCCGGGGTGGTCCTGCCCGGCGGAGAGTGCCCGCAGCCCGGCGAGGGCGGCGTCGGCGTCGCCGGCGAGCAGCACCGCGCGGTGCCGCAGCGGGGACCGTCCGGTGGCCAGGCCTCGGGCGACGTCGGCGGCGGGGGCCGGGTGCTGCGGCAGCCAGTCGGCCAGCCGCGCCGCCTGGGCCCGCAGGCCGTCCGCGCCGTCGGCCGAGACGATCCAGGGCAGCACCGGCAGCCCGGCGGCCGGTGCGTCGGCCGGGCGGGACGGTCCCGTGCCGGCGGGTGCCTGCTCGAGGATGACGTGCACGTTGGTGCCGCTGACCCCGAACGACGACACGCCGGCCCGGCGCGGCCGGTCCACCTCGGGCCACGGCTGCGCTTCGGTCAGCAGCGCGACCGCGCCCGCCGACCAGTCCACGTGCGGCGAGGGCTCGTCCACGTGCAGGGTGGGCGGCAGCAGGTCGTGCTGGAGCGCCATCACCATCTTGATCACGCCGGAGACACCCGCGGCGGCCTGGGTGTGGCCGATGTTCGACTTGACCGAGCCGAGCCACAGCGGCCGGTCGACGGGCCGGTCCCGCCCGTACGTGGCCAGCAGCGCCTGCGCCTCGATGGGGTCGCCGAGCCGGGTGCCGGTGCCGTGCCCGTCGACGGCGTCCACGTCGGCGGCGGAGAGCCGCGCGTTGGCCAGCGCCTGGCTGATCACCCGCTCCTGGGCGGGCCCGTTCGGCGCGGTCAGGCCGTTGCTGGCGCCGTCCTGGTTCATCGCCGAGCCGCGTACGACGGCCAGGATGCGCCGGCCGTCGCGCTGGGCGTCGGAGAGCCGTTGCAGCAGCACCAGGCCGACGCCCTCACCCCAACCGGTGCCGTCGGCGGCCCCGGCGAACGACTTGCACCGGCCGTCGAGGGCGAGCCCACGCTGCCGGGCGAACTCCAGGAACGGTCCGGGGGTGGCCATGACCGTCACGCCGCCGGCCACCGCGACGTCGCACTCGCCCTGCCGCAGGGACTGGCAGGCCAGGTGCAGCGCGACCAGCGACGACGAGCAGGCGGTGTCGACGCTGACCGCGGGGCCCTGCAATCCGAAGTGGTACGCCAGCCGCCCGCTGATGACGGCGGCGACGTTGCCGGTGGCCTGGTAGCCCTCGGTCTCGACCCGCGCGGCCATCAGCAGCGTCGCGTAGTCCTGGCCGTTGGTGCCGACGAAGACGCCGGTGTTGGTCTCCCGCATGTCGGCCGGCGCGGTGCCGGCCCGCTCGAACAGCTCCCAGGCGCTCTCCAGCAGCACCCGCTGCTGCGGGTCCATCACCATCGCCTCGCGCGGGGAGATGCCGAACAGGGCGGCGTCGAAGCCGGCGGCGTCGGTGAGGAAGCCGCCCTCCCGCACGTACGAGGTGCCGGGTCGGTCGGGGTCGGGGTCGTAGATCGCCGCCAGGTCCCAGCCCCGGTCGGCCGGGAACTCCGCGATCCCGTCGCGCCCCTCGCTGACCAGTCGCCACAGGTCCTCGGGGCCGGCGACGCCGCCGGGGAACCGGCAGCTCATCGACACGACGGCGATGGGCTCGTCCAGCGCGGTGGCGGCCTGCACGGGCGCGGTCGCCGGGGTGTCGTCGCCGGTGAACCGGGTGGCCAGGTGGTCGGCGAGGGCGGCGGGCGTCGGACGGTCGAACACCAGGGTCGCGGGCAGGGTCAGCCCGACCGCCTCGGCGAGCCGGTTACGCATCTCGACGGCGCTGAGCGAGTCGAAGCCGATCTCCCGGAACGACCGGTCGGCCGCCAACGCCTGCGGCGAGGACAGCCGCAGCACCGCCGCCGCGTGGACCCTTACGAGGTCGAGCAGGACCCGGCGCCGTTCCGGTGCCGCGAGTCCGGCCAGCCGGCCGCGCAGCGGCGAGGCCGCGTCGGGCGCGTCGCCGTCGCGCTGCCCGGCGGCGAGCAGCCGGGCCACCTCCGGGATGTCGGCGATCAGCGGCCGGGGGCGGGCCAGCGTGTAGGTCTGCAGGAACCGGTCCCAGGCGATGTCCGCCACGGTGAGCGTGGTGTCGCCGTGGTCGAGCGCCTCGGCCAGCACGGACACCGCCAGGTCGGGGCGCATGGCCCGCACGCCCGACCGGAACATCTGGTCGGCGGCGCCCTCGGCGTCGACCATGCCTCCGCCGTCCCAGGCGCCCCAGGCGACAGCGGTGGCCGCCCGGCCGCGCCGTCGCCGGTCCTCGGCGAACGCGTCGAGGAAGGCGTTGGCCGCGGCGTAGCCGCCCTGGTGCCCGCCGCCCCAGACACCCGCGCCGGAGGAGAAGAGCACGAACGCCGACAGGTCGTCGCCGCACACCTCGTCGAGGTTCACCGCGCCGGCCACCTTGGCCCGCAGTGAGTCCGCGAGTTCGGTCAGGCCGGTGGCCGCGACCGGTCCGGCGTGGGCCACCCCGGCGGTGTGGAACACGGCACCGATGCGGGTGCCCTGCCCGGCCAGCCGCTCGACGAGGGCCGCCAGGGCGTCCCGGTCGGCGACGTCGCAGGCGGCCACGGTGACCTTGGCGCCGGCGGCGCGCAGTTCGGTCGCCAGTTCGTCGGCGCCGGGCGTGGTGGGGCCCTGGCGGCCGGTCAGCACCAGCTCACCGACGCCTTCCCGGGCCAGCCAGCGCGCCACCTGGGCCCCGATCGAGCCGAGGCCGCCGGTCACCAGGACGGCGCCGTCTGCGGGACGCCAGCCACCGGGCGTCGTCCGGTCGGTGCGGGCCCGGACCAGTCGCCGGGTGAACACCCCGGAGGGTCGCAGCGCGAGCTGGTCCTCCGCGTCGATGCCGGCCAGCACGGCCACCAGCCGGGCCCGGTCCCGCGGGTCCAGTTGGGTGGGCAGGTCGACCAGGCCGCCCCAGCGGTCCGGGTGTTCCAGTGCGACGACCCGGCCGAGCCCCCAGAGCATCGCCTGTCGGGGACGGTCGAGCGGGTCGGCCCGGCCGGTGGAGACCGCGCCGGTGGTGGCGCACCACAGCGGGGCGGTGACGCCGGCGTCGCCGAGGGCCTGGACCAGGGCGTACGTGCCGGCGAGGCCGGCAGGTACCACCGGCTGCGCCGGGTGCGGGGTGTCGTCGAGGGCGAGCAGGGAGAACACGCCCGCGACCGCTCCGGGGGCGACGCCGGTGTGCCCGAGCCGCTCGGTGAGCGCCTGCCGGTCCGTCGCGTCGACCCGGACGACCTCGGCGCCACCCTCGGTGAGGGCCTGGGCGACGCCGTCGACCAGGGGCTGTTCCGCGCCGTGCGCCGGCGCCAGCAGCAGCCAGGTGCCGGACAGGGTTTCCTCCGCCGTGGTGGCCACCGGCTTCCAGGTCACCCGGTACCGCCACGAGTCCGCCGTGGACTCGTCGCGGCGGCGTCGGCGCCACGAGGAGAGCAGCGGCAGCGCCGGGTCGAGGGACCGGGCCGCCGTCTCGTCGATCCGCATCGCGGCGGCCAACGCCTGCGGGTCGGCCCGTTCCACGGCCTCCCAGAAGTGCCGGTCCGCCTCGTCCTGGCCGGCGACGGCCGGGCCGGTCGGGATGGGAGCCTGCGGCCAGTACCGCTGGCGCTGGAAGGCGTACGTCGGCAGTTCCACCGGCGCGCCGGTGCGGGCGCCGAGGATCCCCGTCCAGTTCACGGGCACGCCGTGCACGTGCAGCCCGGCGAGAAGCGTCAGCATCCGGGGCCAGCCGCCGGCGTCGGCGTCGGCGGCCACCACGATCGCGTCGTCGCCGGCGGTCTCCCGCAGTCCGGCGGTGAGCACGGGTTCGGGGGCGGCCTCGACGAAGACCTGGTGGCCGTCGTCGAGCAGGGCGCGTACGACCGGGTCGGCGTCGGCGCCGTCGGCCAGTCCCCGGTACCACCGGGCGGCGTCGAGGCCGTCGGTGTCGACCTGTCCGCCGGTCGCCGCGGAGTGCAGCGGCACCTCGGCCGCCCGGAGGGTGATCCCGGCCAGGTCGGTGGCCAGGCGGTGCGTCGCGTCCGGGTCGGCCTCGACCCGGCTGCCGGCGGCGATCGTCTTCGCCGCGTCCGCCAGCGACAGGGCCCCGGCCACGCAGGCGGCCGCGACCTCGCCGTGGGAGTGTCCGACGACGGCGGCGGGCCGTACGCCGAGCGAACGCCACCAGCGGGCCAGCGAGACCGTCACGGCCCACCGGACGGGGTGCGCGACCCTGGGATCCGTCGGGTGCGGGGCGTCGTCCGTGCCGCGCAGTACGGCGGTGAGCGACCAGTCCATCCAGGGCGCGAGGGCCGCGTCGCACTCGGCGATCGAGGCGGCGAATTCCGGTGAACGGTCCAGCAGTTCGACCGCCGTGGCCGGCCACGGGTCGCCGTGGCCGGGGAAGACGAGGACCGGGTCGCCGCCGCGCGACGCGGTGCCGGTGACCGTGGCGGAGGTGGCCTCGCCGAGGCGGAACGACTCCAGGGCCCGGGTCAGGCCGACGGTGTCGCGGCCGAGGATCACGGCGCGGTGCGGGAACTCGGCCCGCGTGGTGACCAGGGCGTGCGCGACGTCGGCGGGTTCGAGTTCCGGGTGCGCCGCGAGGTGCGCGCCCAGCCGGGCGGCCTGCTCGCGCAGCGCCGGGGCGTCCGCGGCGGAGAGCACCAGGGGTACGACTGCGGCACGCGGCCGTTCGATGGCCTGGCTGTCGACCACCGGGGTCGGCGGCTGCTCGATGATCACGTGCGCGTTGGTGCCGGAGATCCCGAACGACGACACCGCCGCCCGACGCGGCCGACCCACCTCGGGCCACGGCATCGCCTCGGTAGCCAACGCCACCGCACCGGCCGTCCAGTCGATGTGCGGCGACGTCTCGTCCACATGCAACGTCGGCGGAACAAGACCATGCCGCATCGCCATGATCATCTTGATCACACCGGCGACGCCGGCGGCGGCCTGGGTGTGGCCGATGTTCGACTTCACCGAGCCGAGCCAGAGCGGCCGGTCGGCCGGCCGGTCCTGGCCGTACGTGGCGATGAGCGCCTGCGCCTCGATCGGGTCGCCGAGGGTGGTGCCGGTGCCGTGCGCCTCGACGGCGTCCACGTCCGCCGGGGTCAGCCGGGCGCTGGCGAGGGCCTGACGGATCACCCGCTGCTGGGAGGGGCCGTTCGGCGCGGTCAGGCCGTTGGACGCACCGTCCTGGTTCACCGCCGTGCCGCGTAGCACGGCGTGGATCCGCCGGCCGTCCCGCTGTGCGTCCGAGAGCCGCTGCACGAGCAGCACCCCGACACCCTCGGACCAACCGGTGCCATCAGCCGACGCGGCGAACGACTTGCACCGACCGTCCTGCGACAGACCCCGCTGACGCGAGAACTCGATGAACGTGCCGGGTGTCGCCATCACCGTCACACCACCGGCCAAGGCGAGGTCGCACTCGCCCGACCGCAACGCCTGCGCGGCCAGGTGCAACGCCACCAGGCTCGACGAGCAGGCGGTGTCGACAGTGACCGCCGGCCCCTCCAGGCCGAAGGTGTACGCGACCCGACCCGACAGCACGCTGCCCGAGTTGCCGGTGCCGACGTAGCCCTCGACCTCGTCGGCCAGTTCCATCAGGCGCGAGGCGTAGTCGTGGTACATCACCCCGGCGAACACACCGGTGCGGCTGCCGCGAAGGCGCTGCGGGTCGACGCCGGCCGACTCGAACGTCTCCCACGACGCCTCCAGCAGCAACCGCTGCTGCGGATCCATGGCGAGGGCCTCGCGTGGCGAGATGCCGAAGAACGCCGGGTCGAACTCGCCGGCGTCGTACAGGAATCCGCCGTGCCGGGTGTACGACGTACCGGGGTGGTCCGGGTCGGGGTCGAAGAGGCTCTCCAGGTCCCAGCCGCGGTCGGCCGGGAACTCCCCGATCCCCTCCCCACCGGCGGCCAGCAACTCCCACAGCTGGTCGGGCGTCTCGACTCCACCGGGATAGCGGCACGCCATGCCGACGATGGCGATCGGCTCGTCGAACCCGGTCGTGGTCCGCGCGCCGGACGCGACGGTGCCGGCGGCCGTGCCGGCCAGTTCCGCGTGCACGTGGGCGGCGAGGGCCTGGGGCGTCGGGTAGTCGAACACCAGCGTCGAGGGCAGCCGGAGGCCGGTGGCCGCGTTGATCCGGTTGCGCAGGTCCACGGCGGTCAGCGAGTCGAAGCCCAACTCGCGGAACGCCCGGTCGGCGGGCACGGCCTCCGCGCCGCCGTGCCCCAGCACCTGCGAGACGAGACCCCTGACCAGCACGTCGATCTGGGTCCGCGCCTCGGCGGGGTCCAGCCCGCTGATGCGGGTCGCCCAGGTGACGCCCTGTCCCGCCTGGCGGCGGGTCGTGGTGGTGCCGAGCAGGGCGCGGAGCATCGGCGGCACCAGGCCGGCGCCGGCCGCGGCCCGCAGGGCGGCCAGGTCGATCACGGCCGGCACCAGGACCGCGCGGTCGGCGGTCAGCGCCGCGTCGAACAGCCGCAGCCCGGTCTCGGCGCTCATCGCGGTGACGCCGCCCCGGGTCGACCGCGCCCGGTCGGCCTCGTCGATCGACGCGGCCATCCCGGGGGTGTCCCACATACCCCACGACAGGCTCACCGCCGGCAGACCACGCTGCCGCCGGTACACCGCCAGACCGTCCAGGAACGCGTTGCCCGCCGCGTACGCCGACTGACCCGGCGAACCCAACACCCCCGCCACCGACGAGAACACCACGAACAGGTCCAGGTC
>NZ_JBEZMR010000018.1:0-128018 GCF_040652795.1 Micromonospora sp. NPDC048170 | reverse complement strand
ACATGGACGCCATGGCCAAGCAGATGGGCACCACCGAAGCCGGCACCAACTCCATCAACGACATCACCCCCATCCTGAACAAGGAAACCGGCAAGGACGCCTACCGGTCGGTGGAGATCAGCGCACCCAAGGCCGACGACAAGCAGACCGACACCCTGCGCACCGACATCGTCAAGGCCGTCGACGAAGGCCACGCCGTCGTCGCCAACATCGCCGGCACCGCCACCGACACCGACGGCAACACCCACTCCTTCGAAGGCGGCCACTACATCAGCGTCGTCGGCTACCGCGACAACGGCAACACCGTCACCATCGCCGACTCCGCCAACCCCAACCAGGCCTCCTACCGAATGAACGTCGACAACCTCGCCGACTGGATCGCCACCCGCGGCTACACCTCCTGACCCACCCACCCAGGATGAAAGAAGGGCCCTTGTCAACGCGATGCGTCGACAAGGGCCCTTCTTTTCGTCAACGCCGCCAGGGATCCGGTCCGGATCAGGGTCGGCGGTCGCGCTCCTGGCTCAGCCGCTCGTCGAGCCGGCCCAGTTCGTAGATGGCGTTCAGGTTCGTCGGCAGGCGGGTCACGTTGTCGACGGCGGGCTCCTCGTCCGGATCGGGCACGCGGGTCGACGGGCTGGACGGGGCGGCAGCCGCGACGGCGGGCCGGCGCCGCCGGTGCAGGACGAACAGCACCGGCACCACCAGGGCGCCCAGCAGCAGGCCGGGCACCAGCCAGCGGTCCGCCCCTTCGCCGTCCCGTGGCGGTGCCGCGACCGCCGAGGGAGCGTCGGAGGCCACGCCGCGCCCGTGCGGGGTCGACCCCTCGGGCTCCCGTTTTGCCGGGTGCGGGGCAGGCCGGTCGCGGGTGGTCGTCGACGCGGACGCGGCCGGGACCGGTGCGGCCGGGACCGCGGACGGGCCGGCCGGAGTGGGGGTGGGGACCGCCGAACCGGACACCCCGGGCGTCGGGGAGGCACCCGGGGTGGCCTTGCCGCCCCCGGTGAGCAGGTCGTCGACGACCTGCCCGATATCGCCGAGCAGATCACCGACCGGCCCGCCGGAGGCCGTCGGCGTCGGCGCGGCAGTGAGCGCCAAAGTCAGGACGAGCGCGGCCACGACAGGCATGTTCACCTCGGAAGGGGTCGATGTGCCAGGCACCGTACCGCACTCCGGGTGGTCGTCGGGTGACGCCCCGACGATGCGAGCGGGGGCGACGAGGTACGGGGGACGCCGCCGTGCGGCGCCCCCCGTACCGGGGGTGGGTCAGACCGGCAGGCCGCCGACCTGGGTGTTGATCCAGGTCCGGATGGACGGCAGGTCCACGTAGATGGACGGGCCGGTGGCGCAGGTGGAGTTGTTGTTGCCGGCCCGGCTGGTGGCGCCGATCAGGGCCCACGCCCCGTTGATCCGGCGCACCTGCGGGCCGCCCGAGTCGCCGTAGCAGGCGCCCGCGTTGCCGTTGGTGTTGTTGGTGCAGATCTCGTACGGGCCGTTGATGCCGAGGCACCGGCTGTCCGCCACGATCGAGGTGTCGAGCTCGTGCGCGACGGTCGGGGCGCTGCCACAGCCGCGGGGGGCGCACGTCTGGCCCCAGCCGATGATCCGGGTGGCGGTGCCGACCGCGCCGGAGGTGCTCGGGATCGGCGCGGGGGCGTAGCTGACCGAGCTGGACAGTTGCAGCAGCTTGACGTCGACGCTCGGGTGGTTCACCGCCCGGATCACCGAGACGACGGTGCCGCCGCTGTTGCGGTAGATGCTGCCCACCCGCACCGAGGACGGCGTGCCGCAGTGCTTGGCGGTGACCGCCCAGTTGGCCTTGATCAGCGTGCCGGTGCAGCCGGAGACGTACACCATCCACGGGTAGTTCTCGGTGGCCGGCCGACCGTTGACCACCTGCGGCGAGATGTCGTCGGTGTCGTTCCACGAGAACGTGCCGGTGGGCACCTCCGCCGCGGCCAGGCCACCGGCGAAGAGCGAGTTCACCCGGGACGCCTCCGCGGCGCTGGGGTACGCGTTACGGCAGGAGACCGGCGCGCTGCTGCCGGACATCAGGTCGGAGCAGAGCCCCGTACGCCGGTCGGGCAGGCCGAGGATGTGGCCGAGCTCGTGGGTGGCGATGCGGGTGCGGTCGTACCCCTGGTTGACGGCGGTCAGGCCCATCCAGATCCGACCGGAGCCGAGCCCGGTGACCTGCGCGCGCGGCCAGCCGCTGTCGACGTAGATGGTGACGTTGCCCGGCGTGCGGGCGACCAGCTGGACGTTGCTGACCTGGCTGTTCCAGATGGTCGCGGCCTGGTCGAAGTTGGTGCGGAACTCGCCGGCCCGGCTCGCGTCGTAGTAGACGGTCCGGGCTGCGGCGGACGCGCCCGTGTCGGCGGCGGACGCGCTCGTGTCGGTGGCGACCTGCATCCCGGTTGCGGCCAGCACCGCCGCCAGCGCGGCGGTCGCCGCGTGCAGCAGTTGTCGTCGGAACATCAAGTACTCCCCTACGGTTGTCCGGCGGCGTGCCACCACCGGCATAGATGTAGGTGAATGCTAGAGCGAGGGCCACCGATATGCGGCATATCGGAATCGTCATACCGGCGCTCCCGCTCCGAGTGCCCTTTCCACCACCCGCCGGGCAGCGGCTCCGGAACCGCCGCCCGGGTGGCCGGGAGTGTTACGTGGGCGTTACCGCACGGCGAAGCTGCTGCCGTGGAGCCGTTCCACCGTGGACCCGACGACACGGCGCCGATGCCGGTCACCCACGGAGGAACGAGATCACGGGAGAAGACGATGCGGATCAGAAGTGGACTCACGGCCCTGGTCGTGGTGCTCGCCGGGCTGGTGGCCGGCGCCGGCACCGGCACGGCGGCCACCACGACGGCGGCGGCGACCGGGGCGCCGTACTGCGGGATCACCTGGGGCAGCGTGCCGAAGTCGGCCGGCACGCTGAGCGACGCCCCGCTGGTCGACGTGCGCGTCGGGCGGCACGACTGCTTCGACCGGGTGGTGTTCGAGTTCGCCGGGCCGGTCAGCGGCTACACCGTCGGCTACGGCGAGACCTGGACCGAGGGCGAGGGGCTGCCGCTGTCGCCGTACACCGCCGGCGACGAGCTGCTGCGGGTCTCCCTGCGGGCCCCGGCGTACGACGACGGGCACGTCGGCACCGTGCCGTACCGGGTCGGCGAGCACGCCGCGAACCTGCTGCGCCACCCGAGCCTGCGGGACGTCGTGTTCGGCGGCAGCTTCGAGGGCTACACGACCTTCGCGGTCGGCGTGCGGGCCCGCCTGCCGTTCCGGGTGACCGTGCTGGCCGGCCCCGGCACACACAGCCGGATCGTGCTCGACGTGGCACACCAGTGGCAGCAGTGACCGCGACGGTGGCGGGGGTGACGGCACCGGCCGGACCCCCGACACCGTCCGTTCCGGCAGGTCGTCGCCGGTGGTCGCGGGGCTACCCTCAGGTGGTGGAGGGCCGTGTGCTGGTCGTCGAGGACGATGCCTCCATCCGGGAGGTCACCGCCCTCGGGCTGCGCCGCGCCGGCTTCCGGGTCGACACCGCGCGGGACGGGCGGGAGGCGCTCGGCGCCTGGCGCGCCCGGCCGCCCGACCTGATCGTGCTCGACGTCATGCTCCCCGGCCTGGACGGCTTCGAGGTCTGCCGGGAGATCCGCCGGACCAGCGGCGTGCCGATCCTGATGCTGACCGCCCGCACCGACACCGTCGACGTGGTCGTTGGCCTCGAGTGCGGCGCCGACGACTACCTGCGCAAGCCGTTCGACCTGCCGGAGCTGGTGGCCCGGGTCCGGTCGGTGCTGCGCCGCGCGAGCACCCCCGTCGGCGCCACCGTCATCGAGCTCGGCGGGCTGGAGATCGACCCGGGCAGCTTCGTGGCCCGCAAGGACGGGCGGGATCTCGCGCTGACCGCCACCGAGTTCCGCCTGCTGCTGGAACTCGCCCGCCGCCCCGGCCAGGTCTTCACCCGTGAGCTGCTGCTCGATCGGGTGTGGCAGCACGGCTTCCTCGGCGACTCGCGGCTGGTCGACGTGGCGGTGCAGCGGCTGCGCGCCAAGGTCGAGGACGACCCCGCCCACCCCCGGCTCGTACGGACCGTGCGCGGGGCCGGCTACAAGCTGTCGCCGGGCTGAGGGGGCGTACGCGATGGCCGCCCGCGCCGTACCGCCGGGTCGCCTGCGGCGCCGGTTGACCATCGCGTTCGTGCTCGTCGCCGGCGTCTCCGCCGGGTTGCTGGCCGGCGGGTCCTGGCTGCTGCTGCGCCAGGCCCGCTACGACGCCTCCCTGCACCAGGCCGCGGCCGAGGCCCGCTACCGACTCGTCCTGGCCGGACAGTTCCTGCCACTGACCGACCAGCGTCGCGGCGAGTTGCTGACCAGCTTCGAGGGCAGTGGCCGGCACGTGGTGCTGGTCGACGGGGAGGCGCTGCCCTCCCACCGGGCGTACGCGCCACCGCTGGGCGAACGTCTGCGGGCCACCGTCGCGGCCGGGCAGCTCGGGTACGAACGGTCGTCGCCGGAGGCCCGGCCCCGGCTGCTCGTGGTCGGCGGCCGTATCCCCGGCTCGACGGCCGAGCTGTACGTCGTGACCGTCGAAGACGACCTCGCCGCCGAACTGGACCAGTTGCGCACGGCGCTGCTTGCCGGCTGGGTGCTGGTGGTGCTGCTCGCCGCCGGGGTGGGGCACACGCTCGCCCGGCGCACGCTGGAGCCGGTCGGCCGGGCCAGCCGGGCCGCGCGGGCGCTCACGGAGGGCCTGCTCGACACCCGCCTGCCGGTACGGGGACGCGACGAGTTCAGCGTCTGGGCCGCGTCGTTCAACGAGATGGCCGAGGCGCTGAAGTCGAAGATCGAGGCGTTGTCCGCCGCCCAGGCCCGCGAGCGGCGGTTCACCGCCGACGTCGCGCACGAGTTGCGTACCCCCGTGACCGCCCTGGTGGCCGCGGCGTCGCTGCTCCGCGACCACCTCGACCAGTTGCCGGGCGACGCGCGGCCCGCCGCGGAGCTGCTGGTCGCCGACGTGGTCCGGCTGCGCCGGCTGGTCGAGGACCTGATGGAGATCTCCCGGCTGGACGCCGGTCGGGCGGGGCTCGCCGTCGCCGCCGTGGACCCGGTCGCGCTGCTGCGGGCGATCGTCGCGGCGCGCGGCTGGTCGGACCGTGTGCTGGTCGCCGGCGTGCCGGTCCCGCTGCGCACCGATGCGCGCCGGTTGGAGCGGGTGCTGGCGAACCTGATCGCCAACGCGGTCGAGCACGGTGCCGGCGAGATCCGGGCCACCGTGGCCGCCGCCGGGCCGCTGGTCGTATTCGAGGTCACCGACCAGGGCCCGGGCATCCCGGCCGCGCACCTGTCGCGCCTGTTCGACCGCTTCCACAAGGTCGACCCGGCCCGCTCCGGCCGGGGCAGCGGGCTGGGCCTGGCCATCGCCCGGGACAACGCCCACCTGCTCGGCGGGCGGCTCGGCGTGCACAGCGAACCGGGGGTGGTCACCCGCTTCCGCCTGGACCTGCCGGCCGACCTACGGTCCTCGGCACCGGACGGTGCGGGGTGAGACGCCGTGCCGCGGTCGCCGCCCTGCTCGCCGCCGCGCTCCTGCCCACCGGGTGCGCCACGCCCCGCTCCGGCTCGCTCGGGCCCGCGCCCACCGCGCCGCCGGCCACCACCGCCGTCGCACCGGCGCCGCCCACCTCGGCGTCACCCCCCACCTCGGCGTCGCCGCGCCCGCCGGCCGGGCCGAGCAGATCCGCGCCGCCCGCGCCGACCGCCGGACCGACCCGCCCCCGGACGGTCACCGTCGAGCTGTGGTACGTCCGCGACGGGCGGATCGCACCGACCCGACGCACCCGGCCGGCCACCGTGGCGACGTCCCGCCTGGCGCTGGCCGAACTGGCCGCCGGCCCCACCCCGGCGGAGGCCGCCACCGGGCTGACCACCCTGCTGCCCGGCGGCGCGGAGGTCACCGGCATCGTCGACGGCGTGGCGACGGTCGTCTCCGGCCCGACCGGCGGCGACGCTCCGGCGCGGCGACTGCGCGAGGCGCAGGTGGTCTACACGCTCACCCAGTTCCCCACCGTGCGGCGGGTACGCCTCACCGCCGGTCCCCCGGTCGGCCAGGGCGAGTACGCGGACCTGCTGCCGCCGATCGTGGTGACCGGCCCGGCCATCGGCGGACGCGTCGACAGCCCGGTCACCGTCACCGGCACCGCCGACGTGTTCGAGGCGACCGTCACGGTGCGGGTGCTCGACGCCGCCGGCCGCGTGGTGGCGACGGCCTTCACCACGGCCACCTGCGGCACGGGCTGCCGCGGCGACTACCGGATCGCCGTGCCCTACCGGGTGCCGCGCGAGCAGCCCGGCGCGATCGAGGTGTACGAGGTCTCGGCGGACGACGGGACGCGGGCCCACGTGGTCACGGTGCCCGTCACGCTCACCCCGCCCGGCTGACGCCCCCGGTCACGACTCCGACGTGACGCCGTCGGGGGCGCCGGTCTCCAGCAGCCGGCCGTCGGCGAGCCGCAGCCAGCGGTCCACGCCGATCGCCGCGAGGAACCGTTCGTCGTGGCTGACCACCACGAACGCGCCCTCGTACGCGTCGAGCGCGCTCTCCAACTGACCAACGCTGACCAGGTCCAGGTTGTTGGTCGGCTCGTCCAGCAGGAGCAACTGCGGCGCGGGTTCGGCGAACAGCACGCAGGCCAGGGTGGCGCGCAGCCGCTCGCCGCCGGAGAGCGCCCCGGCCGGCAGGTGGGCGCGGGGGCCCCGGAACAGGAAGCGGGCGAGCAGGTTCATCCGCTGTGCCTGCGTCAGCGCGGGCGCGAACGCGGCCAGGTTCTCCGCCACCGTACGGTCGAGGTCCAGCAGGTCCAGCCGCTGCGACAGGTACGCGATGCGGCCGTCGGCCCGCCTGATCCGGCCGCCCTCCGACGGCACGTCGCCGTTGACCATCCGCAGCAGAGTGGACTTGCCGGCGCCGTTCGGGCCGGTGAGCGCGATCCGCTCGGGACCCCGGATCGTGAGGTCCACGCCGTCACCGGCGAACAGGGCCCGGTCTCCATAGCGGACCTGCATTCCCTCGCCTTCAAAGACGGTGCGTCCCGCCGGGAGGTTGGTGTCGGGCAGTTCCAGCGTGATCCGCTGCTCCTCGCGCAGGGCGCGGCCCGCCTCGTCGAGCCGGGCCTTGGCGTCGCTGACCCGGGCGGCGTGGGTCTCGTGCGACCGGCCCGCCGACTCCTGCGCGCCCCGCTTCATGGTGCCGGCGAAGATCTTCGGCAGGCCGGCGCTCTTGAGGTTGCGGGCGGCGTTGCCGGCGCGGCGCTCGGCCCGCTCGCGGGCCTGCTGCATCTCCCGCTTCTCCCGCTTGACCTCCTGTTCGGCGTGGCGGACGTTCTTCTCGGCGACCTCACGCTCGGCGCGCACCGCCTCCTCGTAGGCCGTGTAGTTCCCGCCGTAGGAGCGGACCTCGCTCCGGTCGAGTTCGAGGATGCGGTCCATCCCGTCCAGCAGCGCCCGGTCGTGGCTGACCAGCAGCAGGCAGCCGGTCCAGTCGGCCAGCACGGTGTGGAGCTTGCGGCGGGCGTCGAGATCCAGGTTGTTGGTCGGCTCGTCGAGCAGCAGGACGTCGGGCCGGCGCAGCAGTTGCGCCGCCAGGCCGAGGGAGACGACCTGACCGCCGCTGAGGGTGTGCAGGGGCCGGGTGAGGGCCACGTCGTCGAGGCCGAGCCGGTCCAGTTGGGCGCGGGTGCGCTCCTCCACGTCCCAGTCGTTGCCGATCGTGGCGAAGTGCTCCTCGGCGGCGTCGCCGGACTCGATGGCGTGCAGCGCCCCGAGCACCGGCGCGACCCCCATGACCTCGGCCACCGTCAGGTCGCCGGCCAGCGGAAGGCTCTGCGGCAGGTAGCCGAGCAACCCGTCGACGGTCACGGACCCGCCGGTGGGTTGGAGCTCGCCGGCGATCAGCCGGAGCAGCGTGGTCTTGCCGGCGCCGTTCGGCGCGACGAGGCCGGTACGACCGGCGCCCACGGTGAAGGACAGGCCGTCGAAGACGGGGGTGCCGTCCGGCCAGGAGAAGGAGAGGCGCGAGCAGACGACGAACGCATCGGACATGCGAAAACCCTTGGGGTGAGGTGGGCGCCGACTGGGCGCCCGGAGGAACGGGATTCAGGAAACGACGGACCGCGACCACGGCGGCGGTCGAACGCCTGCCGATGGCCGGTCACCTCCGGTCTCACCCGGAGATGTCGTCGTCACCCGCCATGTCTGGTCTCCCTGTCCCGATCACTCGTCGCCCATCCTAACAGCGCGGTCCCGGCACGGCGGGTACGCGCGGCGTCAGAGGCCCGCGCAGGGGCGGTCACCCAGCGAGCAGCCCTCGGGCGCCCTGGTGAGCGGGTCGACGTCGCGGACGGCGAACGTGAACGTCCGCGAGCGGCCGGCCGGCACGGGCGGCCCGCTGAAGGTGACGACCTGCCCCTCCTGCCGCCAGTCGGCCCCGCTGACGTCGGTGAGCGTGCCGCCGTCGGCGAGCGTGACGACCACCGTCCAGCCCCTCGCCGCCGAGCCGCCGGGATTGTCGACGACCACCTCACCCGTGTAGCCGAGGATCCGCGTCGACACGGTCTCGTAGCGGGCGGTCACGGCGGACGCCGACGGGGCGGCCGAGGTGGGCGTACGCGAGGGCGTCGCCGAGGGCGTGCGGCTCGGGCGGGGCGTAGGCGACGTGGTGGTCCGCGTGGGGGCGGGCGAGACCGTCGGCTTCTGCTGCGTACGGCTCGCACTGGCCGTGGCGGTCGGCGACGGCGCCGGGGCCGGGTCGGCGACGGGCTCCGGCTCGGCCGGCAGCACCGCCCACACCGCCGCACCGGCCACCAGCACGACGCCGCCCAGCCCCGCGACCAGCAGCGGCCAGCGGCGACGGCCGGCCGGTGCCGGCTCGTCGCCGAACCCCTCGGTCACCGGCATCTCGGCGGTCATCCCCGCCTCGCCCCGACGCAGGTCGACCTGCCGGAAGGCCAGCCAGTCGAGGATCGCGGGCAGCCGTCCCGTCAGCGCCTGCTGGTAGGACTCCTCGCGGCGCTCGCGCTGCTCGGCGGACCAACTGCCGTGTTCCAGCACCTCGCGGACCGACAACCGGCAGCCCTCGTTGGTGGGGGTGACGGCGCAGACGAGCCGGCTGCGCCGGCCACCCTCGAGGCACCGCAACGCGATCAGCTCCGGCGCCCGCCGGTCGGTCACCTCCGCGTCGACGGCGGCGTCGAACCCGGGCAGGCCCGCCGTGAACAGCAGCAGCCGGTAGCGTTCCCCGGCCATCGGCTCGATCTCGGTGAACCACCGGGCGAGCAGACCGCGATCCGTCAATGCGTGCCACACCCGGTCCGCCGGGTGGAACAGGTCGACCTGCACGTGGATCTCGATCACGGCGAGACTCTACGGGTATCGATCGCGCACCGGCCCGGACGGGGGATCCCCGTCCGGTCGGGCCGGTGACCGGGGGCGGGGCCGGCACCGCATGACCGGCGCCCATGGCGGGGCGCCGGTCGGCGTCAGCCCTTCACGCAGACGACCTGCTTGAGGTGCGCGACCACCTCGACCAGGTCCTCCTGCTGCGCCATCACCTGCGTGATGTCCTTGTACGCGCCGGGGATCTCGTCGACCACCCCGGCGTCCTTACGGCACTCCACGCCGGCGGTCTGCGCGGCCAGGTCGGCGGTGCTGTACGTCCGCTTCGCCTGCGCCCGCGACATCCGCCGCCCCGCCCCGTGCGACGCCGAGCAGTACGCGTCCTCGTTCCCCTTCCCCCGCACGATGTACGAGCCGGTGCCCATCGACCCCGGGATGATGCCCAGGTCCCCCCGCCCGGCCCGGATCGCCCCCTTCCGGGTCACCAGCACGTCCACGCCGTCGTAGCTCTCCTCCGCCACGTAGTTGTGGTGGCAGGAGATCGGCTCGTCGTAGCCCACCTGCGGGAACTGCTCCCGCACCACCCCGCAGAGCAGGGCGAGCATGACCGCCCGGTTGCGCCGCGCGTACTCCTGCGCCCACCACAGGTCCCGGCGGTAGGCGTCCATCTCCGGCGTGCCGGTGAGGAACACCGCCAGGTCGCGGTCGGGCAGGTCGGTGTTGTGCGGCAGCCGCCGGGCGACCGCGATGTGCCGCTCCGCCAGCTCCTTGCCGATGTTGCGGGAGCCGGAGTGCAGCATCAGCCACACCCGCCCCTCGTCGGCGCCGCCCTGCTCCAGGCAGACCTCGATGAAGTGGTTGCCACCGCCGAGCGTGCCCAGCTGCCGCTGTGCCCGCGTCTCCAGCTGCGCCACCCGCCGGTCGAGGTCGCCGAACCGGCGCCAGAAGTCGTCCCAGCCGGACTGCTCCAGCCCACGGATCCGGCGCGGGTCGACCGGCTTCTCCCGCTGGGCGAACCCGACCGGGATCGTGGCCTCGATCGCCGACCGGAGCCCGGCGAGGTCGTCCGGCAGGTCGGCGGCGGTCAGCGAGGTGCGCACCGCCGACATGCCGCAGCCGATGTCGACGCCGACCGCCGCCGGCGAGACGGCCTGCCGCATCGCGATGACCGAGCCGACCGTGGCGCCCTTCCCGAAGTGCACGTCGGGCATGACCGCCACGCCCTGCACCCACGGCAGCGCGCCGATGTTGCGCAGTTGCTGGGCGGCCTGGGGCTCGATGCCGTACGGGTCGGTCCAGACCCGTACCGGCGCGCGGGTGCCCGCGAGCGGGGTGAAGCTCATCGTCGTCTCCTCGTGTCGTCGGCTGGTCACGACCGTCGTGGCGAGGCCGGAAGGGATGCCGGCGCCGTCAACGCCCTGGCCGGGATGGGGTGGGGGTCCGGGCCGGACGAAAGAGCCGCCCGGCCCCCGGTGGGGTGGGCGGCTGGCGCGTACGCGCTGGCGCTAGACGCGCCGCCACCCCGACTGCCGACCCTGCTCGGGGCGGCGCTGACACAGGTCCGGTTTGCCCGCTGGCAGCGGGGCACCAGCACGCGTGTGCCACGCGGCGTCGGTGCGTGTGCGCTGCGGCACGGCGTACTCCCCTGGGTCGGTCGGTTGACCTTGCGTCGATGACGGTAGGGGGTCGCGACGACGGCCGCAACGAATATCGACGGGCCCGCCCCGCCTGCGGTCGACCGGCCGGCGCCGGGAACCCTGAACTTCCCTATCGCTCCCTGAGAGGGCTATATTAGGGAGCAATGAGTGAGGAAATGTATTCGGCCGAGCAGGTGGCGGAGCAGCTGGGCCTGCACGTTCGCACTGTGCGCGGCTACATCCGCTCCGGCCGGCTCAGGGCGGTACGCATCGGCAAGCAGTACCGGATCGCCCGCGCCGACCTCGACGCGCTGACCGGTCGGCCGGCGCCCGCCGTCGGCGGCACGGCGGTGGAGGTGTCGAGCATCGTGCAGATCGACGGCGTCGACCGGGCCGGGGCCGACCGGCTGGCCACGCTCGTCCTGACCACTGCGAACACCTCCCGCCACGGGGCGCACCCCCTGCGCATCCAGACCGTCCACGACGAGGAAAGGAACCGTATGAAGATCGTGATTCTGGGCGGCGCCTCGGAGACCGCCGATGTGCTGCACCTGGTCGCCGCCGTGCTCGACGGCGACAACGGCCTGCTCACCGGGGAGGCCGACGATGCCTGACGTCATCCAGGAACGGGCCGGGGTGTCGGTGCTGGTGTGCGACCCGGCCGGCCCGCCGGTGGCCACCGAGCAGGACGCGCTGGATCTGATCGGCGCGGCCTTCCTCGGCGCCCAGGTGGTGGCCGTGCCGGTGAGCCGCCTCGACGCGTCCTTCTTCTCCCTCGGCACCCGCTTCGCGGGCGAGATCATGCAGAAGTTCGTCAACTACCGGGTACGCCTGGTCGTCGTGGGCGACATCTCCCGACACCTGACGGACAGTTCGGCCCTGCGCGCCCTCGTCCACGAGTCGAACCGGTCCGACCACGTGTGGTTCGTCCCCGACCTCGACGCCCTCGACACCCGGCTGGCCGTCCAGGGGACGTGAGGATGCGTTACGGTCGACGGCCGTGGCCCTGATGCGCTGTGACTTCCACTCCGAGACGCTCGGCATGAGCACCTCGATGACGGTGATCCTGCCGCAGCGGACGTCCTCGCAGATCGGCATGACCGGCAGCGCCCCGGAGGGCGACCCGCCCGTGCTCTACCTGCTGCACGGCCTGTCCGACGACGACACGATCTGGCTGCGCCGCACCTCGATCGAGCGCTACGTGGCGCCGCTCGGGCTCGCCGTGGTGATGCCCCAGGTCGGCCGCAGCTTCTACACCGACGAGGAGCACGGCAACCGGTACTGGACGTTCCTCAGCACCGAGTTGCCCCGGGTGTGTCACGAGTTCTTCCGGCTCTCCGGGCGACGGGAGGACACCTTCGTCGCCGGCTTGTCGATGGGCGGCTACGGGGCGGTGAAGTGGGCGCTGCGCGAGCCGGACCGGTTCGCGGCGGCGGCGAGCCTGTCCGGCGCGCTGGACGTGGCGACCCGCCGCCACCACCCGACCGCGCCCCTCGACCCCGCCGTCTGGCACACCGTCTTCGGCGAGCGCGCGGTGACCGGCACCGACGACGACACCCTCGCCCTGCTCGACCGGACGCCCGACACCGGCCGGCCCGCGCTCTACGTCGCCTGCGGCACCGAGGACTTCCTGTACGACGACAACCTGGCCTTCGTGGCGGCGGCCCGCGAGCGGGACGTCCCGCTCACCGTGGACTTCTCCCCCGGCACGCACGACTGGGCGTACTGGGACGCGAAGATCCAGGACGTGCTGGCCTGGCTGCCGCTGCGCGGCGACGGCTGACCGCCAGGGCCAGGTGGCCGGGTGACGGGCTCAGGCGCCGACGGTGCCGTCGATGCCCTCGCGCAGGAAGTCGGCGTGGCCGTTGTGCCGGGCGTACTCGTGGATCAGGTGCAGCATCACCAGCCGCAGGGACACGTCCTCGCCCGACTTGGCGTGGTGGCCGGTCACGTCGAGCGACCCGGCCGCCCGCTCGATGCGGCGGGAGTGCGCGACCTCCCGCCGCCAGGCGTCGAACGCCTCGGCGCGGGTGGCGCCGCTCGCGTCGTACGCCACCTGGAAGTCGCCGGAGTCCGACCAGACCAGCGGGACGTCCTCGCCGTCGATGGTGCGGCGGAACCAGGCCCGCTCCACCTCCGCCATGTGCCGGACCAGGCCCAGCAGCGACAGCGTGGACGGGGGCATCGACTGCCGGCGCAGCTCCTCGTCGGACAGCCCGTCGCACTTCATCGCGAGAGTCGCCCGGTGGTAGTCGAGGAATGCGCGCAGCATCTCGCGCTCGTCCCCGGTGACCGGCGGTCCGATCCGTTCGGTCTCCACGGCACACTCCCCCTCACCTGACTGCACGGTCGCCGTCCGACGGTCGCCCGGTCGCCCGGCGGAACGCCGGCGTGGTGTGATCATGCCGGAGTCCGCCGTCCCGTGCCCGTGGCGGGCTCAGCCGCCCGCCTGCTCGGCCGAGGAGCGGGCCACCAGCAGGTCGAAGTACGTGTCCGGCCAGGGTTCGTCGCGGTAGCGGTAGTGCCACCACTCGCGGTCGTAGTTGACGAAGCCGCCGTCGGTCATCAACTGCCGCAGCAGCCGTCGATTGTCCCGGGCCACGCCCGTGACCTGCGGCGAGTCGGTGTGCGCGAGCGGGTCGAAACAGTCGAAGCCGGTGCCCGTGTCGACGCCGTTGTCGGCGAACCGCTGCCCCCTGGGGGCGGTGCAGGAGACCAGGGGCTGGCCCGGGGCGTACGGGGGCTGGGTCGGGGTCGGCACGTCGACCAGGGTCAGGTCGACGGTGCTGCCCCGGCTGTGCGCGGTGGGGACGCCGATGTACCCCTCGTCGAACAGGTCGGACTTCGCCACCCGGGGATAGAACTCGGCCTTCATCTGCTGCTCGCCCGGCTGCCTGGCCCAGCTGACGAAGTCGTCGGCGGCCCGTTGGGGGCGGTAGCAGTCGTACACCTTCAGGCTGCGGCCCCGGGCCAGCGCGGCGTCCTGCACCCGGCGCAGCGCCTCGGCGGCCCGGCGGGTGAGCAGGCAGAGCGGTTCGGGGTAGCCGGCGATCGGCCGTCCGACGAAGTTGTGCGCGGTGGCGTACCGGATGTCGGTGCGGATGCGCGGGTCGACGTCGGTGAGGACGACGAAGCCCGGCGGGCTCGGCGCCGCCGCCGGGGCGGACTCCGGCGACGGCGAGACGGACGGCGACGGCGGTGCCGGTGGTGACGGCGACGGCGCGGGTCGGGTGCAGCCGGGCGCGAGCGCCGCGATCACGACGGTCGCCGCGACGGCCCTGGCGCCGGCCCGCCGACGGGCGGTCGCGACGCCCGGAACTCGCCGGCGGATCCGGACTGGCCTGGCCACGCCCCCTGTCTATCAGGCTCCGGGCCGTCGGACGCCCGGTCCGGCGTCGGGCAGGTCGACGACCGCCACCGATCACCCGTCCGACGGCGTGACGGCGAACCGGGGGTGCAGCCGCCGGGTGTGGTCGACGTGCCGGGCGGGGCCGCGCAGCGCGACCGCCGCCACGAGCCGGTGGTCGGCGCTCGACGCGGCGAGCCGCAGCTCCAGCTCGCCCGGCTCGACGACGCGCCGCCCGTCGCGCCCGGTGAACGAGAACAGGTCGGCCGGCACGGCCAGGTCGATCCGGCAGGCCGCACCCGCCTCCAGCGGCACCCGGAGGTAGCCGATCAGCCGCTGTACCGGCTGGACCACGGAGGCCACCGGATCGTGGGCGTACACCTGCACCACCTCGCTGCCCCACCGGGTGCCGGTGTTGCGCACCGTGAAGTGCAGCCGCAACTCCCCGTCGGTCGCCGCGACCGGCACGTCGACCGCCAGGTGCGACCAGTCGAACGTGGTATAGCCCAGGCCGTGCCCGAAGGCGTACGCCGGCGTCGGGTCGACGTTGGAGACGTCGCTGGCCTGGCCCAGTCGCGCCGCCAGGTAGGTGGTCGGCTGCGCGCCCGGCCCGCGGGGCACGCTGACCGGCAGCCGCCCCTGCGGTGCGACCCGGCCGCTGAGCACCCCGGCGATCGCCGGGGTGCCCTCCTCGCCGGGGAAGAACGACTGCACGATCGCCGCCGCGTCGGTCACCGCCCGGCCCAGCGCGTAGGGACGCCCGGCGAGCAGCGTCACCACCACGGGCGTACCGGCGTCCAGCAGCGCGTCGAGCAGGTGCTGCTGCGCCCCGGGCAGGGCCAGCGACTCGGCGTCGCAGCCCTCGCCGCTGGTGCCCCGGCCGAACAGTCCCGCCCGGTCGCCGAGCGCGGCGATCACCACGTCCGCGCCCCGGGCCGCCTCGACCGCCGCGGACACCCCGCCGGTGTCGTCGCCGTCGACGGAGACACCGTCGACGGTGACCACGACGCTGTCGGGGAACTCGGCGCGCAGCGCTGCCGCCAGGGTGGGCAGCTCGACACCGACCGGGACCTCGGGATGCCGGGAACCGACGTGTGCGGGGAACGAGTAGCAGCCCAGGACCGCCGTGGGGCTCTCCGCCTGCGGGCCGACGAGCGCGATCCGGGCCGGTCGGCGCAGCGGCAGGACGCCGTCGTTGGCCAGCAGCACCACGGACCGCTCGGCGACCTCGCGGGCCAGCGCCCGGTTGGCCGGCGGATCCAGGTCGACGGTGCCGCGCAGCGCGTCCGGGTCGGACAGGTCGGCCCCGGCCAGCACCGCCGGCACCGGGCTCCAGTCGGCGTCGAGGAGGCCGAGCTGCCCCTTCTGGGTCAGCACCCGACGCACGGCCCGGTCGACGAGCGCCTCCGGCACCGCCCCGGCCGCGAGCGCCTCGCGCAGCGGCTCGCCGAACGTCTTCACCGTCGGCAGCTCGACGTCCACCCCGGCGGCGAGGGCGGCGCCGGCCGCCTCGGCCCAGCTGCCGGCCACCCCGTGCAGGGTGCGCAGGAAGGCGATGCCGAAGTAGTCGGCCACCACCGTGCCCGGGAAGCCCCAGGCGTCGCGGAGCAGGCCGGTCAGCAACTGCTCGTCGGCCGCCGACGGCACGCCGTCGGTGTCGGTGTAGGCGTGCATCACCGACCGTACGCCGCCCTCGCGTACCGCCATCTCGAACGGCGGCAGCATCACGTCCGCGCGCTCGCGGGGGCCCATCGGCACCGGGGCCAGGTTGCGACCGCCCCGGGAAGCGGAGTAGCCGGCGAAGTGCTTCAGGGTGGCGACCACGCCGGCGGACTCCAGGCCCCGCACGTACGCGGTGGCGATGGTGCCCACCAGGTACGGGTCCTCGCCGATCGTCTCCTCAACCCGCCCCCAGCGGGCGTCGCGCACCACGTCGAGCACCGGTGCGAGTCCCTGGTGCACGCCGACGCTACGCAGGTCGGCGCCGATGGCGGCGGCCATCCGCCCGATCAGCTCCGGATCGAAGGTGGCGCCCCAGGACAGCGGCACCGGATACGCGGTGGCGCCCCAGGCGGCGAAGCCGGCCAGGCACTCCTCGTGGGCCATCGCCGGGATGCCGAACCGGTTCGCGGCGGCGATGCGCTGCTGGGTCCGCAGCAGGGACAGCGCGCCGAGCGCGGGGTCGACCGGGGCGGTGCCGAACGGGCGGGTCAGCTGGCCGAGACCGGTGTCCAGCAGGGTCGCCAGGTCGACCGGTTCCTCCATCTCGTGCTGGTACGGCGCGACCTCGCCCCCGTCCGCGGCGGCACCGACCCAGACGCCGTAGAGCTGTGCCACCTTCTCCGGCAGGGTCATCGCGGCGACCAGTGCGTCCACCCGGGTCGCGAGGTCGAGAGTCGGATCGGTCCAGATCGCGGTGCCGGGGGCGATGTCGAGGGTCACGTTGTCGGTCACTTTCCTCCGACGCCCATCAGCCCCCGCACCAGGGCCCGCCGGGCGAACAGATAGACGAGCAGGACGGGCACCATCGACAGCACGACCGCGGCGAGCAGGCCGGGAATGTTGATCCCGTACTGCGTCTGGAAGTTGTAGAGGCCGAGGGTGATCACCTTGGTGGAGTCGGACTGGGTGAGGATCAGCGGGAAGAGGAACCCGTTCCACGCCTGCAGGGCGGAGAAGACCGCGATGGTGGCGATCCCGCCGCGCGAGAGCGGCAGCACCAACTGGAGGAACACCCGCGCCGGGGTGGCCCCGTCGATGGCCATCGCCTCGTACAGGTCGCCGGTGATGTCCCGCATGACGCCGCTGAGGATCAGCGCGCACACCGGCAGGGAGAAGGCTGCGGTGGGCAGGATGACGCCGATCAGGTTGTCGTAGAGCCCGGCCTTGCTGATCAGGTAGAAGATCGGCACGATGACCGCCTGCGCCGGGATCGCCAGGCCCAGCAGGAACAGCCGGAACACCTGCGAGGTGAGTCGGCTGCGGCTGCGCACGATCGCGTACGCCAACGGCGGCACCAGCAGCAGCACGATGGCCACCACGCTCGCGGTCACCACGAGGGTGTTGAGGAGGTACCGGCCGAAACCCTCGTCGAAGGCGCCGGTGTAGTTCTCCAGGGTGAAGGTGTCGGGCGGGGCGATCGGGCCGTTGCGGCCGTACCCCTCGCGGGTCTGCACGGTGATCGCCAGCATCACGTAGATCGGCAGGCCGACCAGGAGCAGCCAGGCCACGGCGCCGATGCCGGCGAGCCAGTTCGGGCGGTGTCGCTTCACAGGCCCTCCATCGTGGAGCGCATCCTGTCGTAGCCGGAGACCCGGACCACGATCAGCGAGATGACGGTGGCGACGACGACGAGGAGCAGGGCGATGGCCGCGCCAGCACCGACACGGCGGTCGCCGACAGCAGCAGCGGGAGGAAGAAGATGGCGGACAGCACCGCGCGGTTGCGCTGCGGCCCGGCCGCCCACACCCCGATCAGCAGGCTCAGCGGCGTCTGCACCAGCACACCGAGGGCGGTGAGCAGGACACTCAACCACAGACTGTCGATCATGACGGGATCGCGGGCGAGCCGCTGCCAGTTGCCCAGCCCGACGAACTCCGGCGCGCCGAGGCCCGCCCAGCTCGTGAAGCTGAGCACGACCACGAGGACCAGCGGGACGAGCGCGAAGAGCCCGAAGAAGAGGGTCGCGGGGAGGGCCCAGGCGAAGCCCGGGCGGCTGACGGTGGGGCCGCCGCCCGGGCTCCGTCGGGCCCGTCGCCGCTCCGGCACGGTGGGCGCGGCGAGGGTGGTGGTGGGCATGGCCGAGGTCAGCCCGCCTGCAGGGACTGCATGGCCCTGATGAAGCCGGCGGCGTCCAACCGGCCGTTGCAGTACTGCTGCACCGCCTGGTGGATGGTCGTGGTCGCCGCCGGCGGGTACGCCTGATCCCAGGAGAGCTGGAAGTTCGGGGCCCCCTTGACCAGGGTGAACTGGTACTTCAGGTAGCCCGGGTTGGTGGCGCCGTCGAGGAACTTCTCGGTGTTGGTGGTGGTCGGCAGGTTGCCGATGGCGAGCTGGGCCTGGACGAACTCGTCGGAGTACTGGAGCTTGAGGAACTCCGCCACCGCCTCCGGGTGCCGGGTCTTCTTCAGCACGGAGTAGAAGTTGTTGGTGTTGCCGACCACGTTGCGCGGGTCGCCCTTGCCACCCGGGACGCTCGGAAAGGCGCTCCAGCCCAGCTCCTCGGCGGCGAACGTCGGGTTCGCGTCGTGGTGCGTCGAGTAGTTCCAGGAGCCCATCAGCTCGAAGCCGGCCTTGCCGCCCGCCAGCAGCGCGGGCGAGCCGCCGTCGGTGAACTTGACCGAGTCGAAGTTGGTGCCGAACGCGCCCGCGTCGGTCAGCTGCCGCAGCAGTTCCAGGGCGCGGCGGCTCTCCGCGCTCTCCCAGGCGCCCCTGTCGCCGCCGAGCGCCCTGGCGAACAGCTCGGGGCCGGCCACCCGGTCGTAGAGGTACTGGTACCACATCTGGGTCGGCCACTGGTCGCCGCCACCGAGCGCGATCGGCGTGACCCCCTTCGCCTTGAGGGCGCTCACGGCGGCCAGCAGGTCGTCCCACGTCCTCGGCGGAGTGATGCCTGCGTCGGCGAGGACCTTCTTGTTGTGGAACAGCAGCACCGGCTGGGTGCCGCGCATCGGCACCCCGTACGCCTTGCCGTCGATCATGGCGGTGTTGAAGACCGAGGGCAGGAAGTTGCCCTTCAGCCCCGGGTCCTCGGCGATCATGTCGTCCAACGGCAGCAGCAGGTCGGCCTTGACGAACGGGGTGATGCTGCCGCCGCCCCAGTTGAAGAAGACGTCCGGCGCCTGCCTGGTGTTGATGATGGTCTGGAGCTTGGTCTGGTAGTCGGCACCGGGGATGGTGTCCAGCACCGCCTTGACCTTCGAGGTCTTGTTGAACGTGTCGACGAGCTGCTTCTCGACCTTGTTGGTGGCGTCGCCGTACACCAGGATGCGGATCTCGTCCGGGCCTGCGGCCGAGTCGCCGTCGCCGCAGGCGGTCAGTGGCAGCGCCAGCGCGAGGGCGGCGCCCAGCGCGACCGCCCGGGCGAGGCGCGTGCGTACAGTCATGATCGACCTCTCGTGGTGGGGTGTGGTGGGGGACGTCGCCGCCGACGCGACGACCGAAAGGCGTCCGACAAGTTTCCGGAACAGTTCCGTAACTTGTCCGAACGCTAGAACCGACCTGCCATGTCGTCAACCCCCGATCGTGGGGCAAGATGGGCCGGCGGAGCGGTCCCGCCGTTCCGGACGTTTTTCGGTGGTGACGGGTACGGTCGGGCTTCCGACCGGTGAAGGAGACGCGGGTGGACGGCGACGACGGGCGCAGGATCACCATCACCGCCATCGCGCGGGAGGCCGGGGTCTCGGTGCCGACCGTGTCGCGGGTGCTCAACGGGCGCTCGGACGTGGCCCCCGACACCCGCGAGCGGGTGGAGGAGCTGCTACGCCAGCACGGCTACCAGCGCCGCGGCAGCCGCACGGTGAGCCGCGCCGGCCTGGTCGACCTGGTCTTCAACGACCTGGACAGCCCCTGGGCGGTCGAGATCATCCGGGGCGTCGAGGACGTCGGGCACGGCGCGGGCGTCGGCACGGTGGTCTCCGCGATACACCGGCAGTCGACCGCCGCCCGGCAGTGGTTGCAGAACCTGCGGGCCCGGGCCACCGACGGCGTCATCTTCGTGACCTCGCACCTGAGCCCGCCGCTGCACGCGCAGCTGCGCCGCCTCAACGTGCCCGTGGTCGTCGTCGACCCGGCCGGCGTGCCCGCCACCGACGTGCCGACCGTCGGGGCCACCAACTGGGCCGGCGGGCTCGCCGCGACCGAGCACCTGCTGTCGCTCGGGCACCGGCGGATCGGCTTCGTCGCCGGGCCGACGCACCTGCTGTGCAGCCGGGCCCGCCTCGACGGCCACCGGGCCGCGCTGGAGGCCGCCGGGGCGCCGGTGGAGGACCGGCTGGTGCGCCCCGGCGACTTCTACCACGCCTCGGGCTTCGCCGCCGGCGCGGCGCTGCTCGACCTCGACGAACCGCCGACCGCCATCTTCGCGGCCAGCGACCAGATGGCCTTCGGCGTCTACGAGGCCGTCCGCCGCCGGGGGCTGCGGATCCCCGACGACGTCAGCGTCGTG
Source organism: Micromonospora sp. NPDC048170 (assembly GCF_040652795.1). Taxonomy (NCBI): domain Bacteria; kingdom Bacillati; phylum Actinomycetota; class Actinomycetes; order Micromonosporales; family Micromonosporaceae; genus Micromonospora; species Micromonospora sp. NPDC048170. The sequence continues at coordinate 107,474 of NZ_JBEZMR010000018.1, read as the reverse complement.
GGCTTCGACGACCTGCCCGAGGCCCGCTGGGCCTCACCGCCGTTGACCACCGTCCGGCAACCACTGGTCGAGATGGGGCGCCTGGCCGCCCGGACGGTGCTGCGGCTGGCGCAGGGCGAGGGCATCGACTCCCCCCGGGTGGAACTCGCCACCAACCTGGTCGTCCGGGACAGCACGGCCCCGCCGCGCCGGCCGTGACGGCCACTCCCCCGCCGACGGCCGTTGCACCGCCTACGGTCGGGCGTCGACGCTCCCGGTAGTGTTTCCGGAAGTTTCAGCCTCCGACTCAGCGGTGATGGTGGTGGTGCCGGTCCGCGCGCCGGATGTCCACCGGCAGGGCGGGCGCGCCGTCGACCGGCGCGGGGTCCTCGACGGTGGGGGCGATGCCGCCCGCGGCGATCCGGTCGAGAGTGGCCAGGCCGGCGGCGTCGATCGAGCCGAACACGGTGTAGTTGGGGCGCAGCGCCGAGTCCGACTGGACCAGGAAGAACTGGCTGCCGTTGGTGTCGGGGCCCGCGTTGGCCATGGCGAGGGTGCCCCGGGCGTAGAGCCGGCGCACGCCGGTCGGGTCGGTCGGCGCCGGCGGCAGGTCGGTGGGCAGTTCGTCGGCGTAGCGGTAGCCGGGACCGCCGGAGCCGGTGCCGGACGGGTCACCGCACTGGAGCACCCGCAACGTCGGGTACGCGGTGAGCCGGTGGCACGAGGTCCGGTCGTAGAAGCGGTGGCGCACCAGGTGCAGGAAGCTCTGCACGGTACAGGGGGCCGCCTCCCGGTCGAGGGACAGCCCGATCGGCCCCTGGTTGGTCCGCAACGTGACCCGCACGGTGCCCCGGTCCGGCGTGCGCCTCGGGTCGGGCGGCAGCGGGACCGGCCGGGCGGCCGGGTCCTCGGGCGTCTCCGTGTAGGCGCACGGGCCGGGCGTGACCCGGCCATCGGCCGAGGTGTCCGCCGGGGACCCGCCGGGCGCGGCGACCGCGGCGGCGCCGCCACCGGTGACCAGCACGCCCGCCACCAGGGCCGCCCCGGCGAGGCGGGTCAGCGTACGGGCCGGTCGACGGCGTGCCGCGATCGACGGCGGAACGGGGTGCGGTCGGGGTTCGCTCGACACGGGGATCCTCCCGGAACTCGTGACACCAGAAAGACCGAAGTCTATGGATCCCGTCGCCGCCTGTCGATCCACCCCTGGGTAAGGAAGGGCCCCTTCTTTACACCCCGGGGTTCAGCTTCGGCGCTGCCTCGATCGGCGTCGCCAGAGCAGCACGGCCCCCAGCAGCCCCACTATCGCCGCCACGAGCGCGGCCACGGGCCACCGTGCCACCAGTCCGTCCTCGATCGGGCCGCTGGCCGCGGCCGGACGCGGTTCGCCGGTGGCGGCGAGTGCGGGCGGCGAGGCGGCCGAGGCGGTCAACTCCCCCGGCTCGACCAGCCGGCCGACGGCGGCGCCCCGGGGCAGCGAGAAGCCCCAGTCGAGCAGGGCGGCACCCTGCTCCCAGCCCCGGGCGGGCTGCGGCTCGGCGCCGAGCAGCGTGACCACCAGCCGCCGGCCGCCCCGCTGGGCCGCCCCGACGTAGGTGTGCCGGGCCAGGTCGGTGAAGCCGGTCTTGCCGCCGAGTGCGCCCGGATAGCGGTAGACCAGCTGGTTCTCGTTCTGGATCTCGAAGCCCTTGGTCCGCTGCGCCGGCTGGGCCGGGATACGGTGCGTCTCGGTGAGCGCGTACCGGCGGAACGTCGGCTCGGCGAAGCAGGCCCGGGCGATCAACGCCAGGTCGTACGCGCTGGTGAACTGGCCCTTTCCGTCGAGGCCGGACGGGGTGACCGCGTGGGTCTGCAGGGCGCCGAGCCGGTGCGCCTCCTCGTTCATCGCCCGCACGCCGCCAGCCATCCCGTCCGACCCGCCGCCGAGGCGGGCCAGTACGTTGGCCGCCTCGTTGCCGGACTGGAGCAGCAGCCCGAGCCAGACGGTCTCGATCCGGTAGCGCCCGCCGGCGACCAGCCCGACGGCCGAGGAGCCGGGTTCGATGTCCATGTCGCCGTCGGTGACGGTGACAACCTGCTGCGGGTCGAGTCGGGGCAGCATGGTGGCCGCCAGCAGCAGCTTCTGCACGCTGGCCGGGGTGCCGTACTCGTGCGGGCCGCAGCCGCCCAGCACCTGGCCGGTGTCCAGGTCGGCGACCAGCCACGAGATCGCGGTGACCGCCGGCGGGCGCGCGCCCCCCGCTGGGACGACGAGACCGGCCGTGTCCAGCGCCGGGCCGCCCACGGCCCGTTCCTGGGGCACGGCCGGCGGCGGCGACGGGCGGGGCGGCCGGGACATCCTGGGCGCAGGCGCCTTCGGACAGGGCACGGGCGGCACGAGGCCGGACGCGGGCGTGCCGGAGACGGCGGGACCGGGCGTCGCGGAGCCGGCGGACGCGGACGTCACGGGGCCGGCGGGACCGGGCAGGCCGGAGACCGCAGGACCGGCCACCGCGGGGACTGGCCCGCCTGCGCCGAGGATGACGGCGGTCGCTGCGGCCGTCAGCAGCCGAACCTTCATGCCCCGCACCCTAGTCGCCGGGTTCGGGGTGCGGGCCGGGTTCCCCATGCCCGCGACGGGTGTCGCCGGGGAGACGGATCCGCACGGGCCGCGTCCGGTGACCACACCCGGAGACCGCCCGAAGCACGCGCGGCAGCACCATGCCGGTACCGCCCGGAACCGCTCGGTGGCACACGCCGGGACCGCCCGGGGCGCGTGCCGCGCCGGGACCGGACCGAGCGCGTGGTGGCACCACGCCGGGACCGGACGGAGCGCGCTGTCGCGGCGTACGCCACCGCGATTCCGGGACCATCGGCCCTGCCGCAGGGCGGGTCGGGGACGGAAGCTGGACAATGAAAGCGGTAGACGATCTTCCGGTTTGCGTGACGGGGCACCGCCGTGACGGGCAACTGGCGTGCCGGCGACCCGCCTCCCGCCGCAGGACACCGATCCGAAAGGACGACCATGGAAGCCCTCTCGCTGACCCGCCTCGCCGACGAGCAGCTCGCCGCCGCGCGGAAGGCCGACAGCGGACGCAGCGCCCGTTCCCTGCACCCGGGCCGGGACCGCCGGCTTCGGCAGACCCTGCTCGCCCTGAGGGGCGGTCGGTCACTTGACGAGCACGACAGCCCGGGCGAGGCGACGTTGCAGGTGCTCGTGGGGCAGGTGCGCCTGGTGGCCGCAGACGAGTCGTGGGAGGGCGACGCCGGGGACCTGGTGGTCATTCCGCCGGTGCGGCACGCACTGCACGCCGTCACGGACGCCGCCGTCCTGCTCACCGTGACACCTCGGCCGTGACCACCGTCCCGGCCCGCCCTTCCGGCCCACCGTCGCCGCCCGACGGTCGGACCGGCCCACCGTCGCCGCCCGGCCGGTTCGGCCCATCGTCGCCTTCCGGCAGCCGGACCGGCCCGCCGTCGTCGACCGGCCGCCGGACCGACAGCCGGACCGGCCGGGCGGCCCACGGCGGGCGGGCCGCGCCGGGCCGGGGCCGGTCGCGGGGCTGGGTGCCGCCGCAGCACGGTGCGTGGGCGATGCTCCTGCTGCCCGTACTGGCGGCGCTGACGGTCACCGGTCCGCACCCGCTGCACCTGCTCCTGCTCGGGGCCGCGCTCGCCGGGTACCCGCTGTCGTACTTCGGGTTGCAGGCGGTCAGGACCGGCCGGTTCCGCCGGGTACGACCGCAGCTCGTCGCGTACGGCCTCGCCACGGCCGTGCTCGCCGCGCCGGTGCTGGCCGCCCGGCCCGCGACGCTCGCCTACGCCCCGCTCTACGCGGCCCTCGCCGCCGTGAACGGCGGCTACGCGCGCTGGGGCCGGGACCGGGCGCTCGGCAACGACCTCGCCTTCGTGGCGCAGTGCGGGCTGCTCGGCCTCGTCGTCGCCACGGTGGCCGAGCTGCCGTGGACCGCGGTGGCGGGGGTGACGGTGGTGGTGCTGGGCTACCTGGTCGGCACCGTCCTGCACGTCAAGACGATGATCCGGGAGCGGGACAGCATCCGGTACCGGTGGGTGTCGTGGACGTACCACGCCGCCGCCGTGGTCGCCGCCGTGCTCTGGGCGTCGGTGCCGGTCGTCGTGCTCTTCGTGGTGCTGCTGGCCCGGGCGGCCGTGCTCGCCGGACGCCGGGTCACGCCGAAGCGGGTGGGGCTGGTCGAGACGGGGTGCGCCCTGCTGGTGCTGGCAGCGGTGACGCTCTGACCGGCCGGCGTACCGCCGCGACGGCATCGACTCGGATACCTTCGTGATACCCCCCGACCGGTCGGACATGGACGGTGTCCTCATGCGCTTCCTCTTCCTCCTGGGCAGCTCCCGCTCCGGCGGCAACACCGAACTCCTGGCCCGGCGCGCGGCAACGTCGTTGCCGGCCGGCGTCGAGCAGCGCTGGCTCCACCTGGCCGACCATCCGCTGGCGCCCTTCAGGGACATCCGGCACGACGAGGAGCGCTACCTGAAGCCGACCGGCAACGAGGCGTTGCTGCTGACGGAGACGCTTGCCGCGACCGACCTGGTGATCGCCTCCCCGCTCTACTGGTACAGCGTCAGCGCGGCCACCAAGCTCTACCTGGACCACTGGTCGGGCTGGCTGCGGGTGCCGGGCGTCGACTTCCGGCAGCGGATGGCGGGGCGCCGGATGTGGGCGGTCAGTGCCCTCAACGACGAGGACCCGGCCACGGCCGAACCGCTGGTGACCAGCCTGCGGCGCAGCGCCGACTACCTCGGCATGCGCTGGGGCGGCGCGCTGCTCGGCCACGCCAACCGGCCCGGCGACGTGCTCCGCGACGCAGCCGCGCTCCGCGCGGCCGACGCCTTCTTCGCCGCGACGCCGCTCGGGTCCGGCGCGCATGACGGGCGGGTCGCCGAGCCCGCATCCTGCTGACCTCGGGTCGCGTCGGACCGCCGCGTCGGTTGGCTCACAAGCCGTTGCCTCCGGCGTCCCCCACCGACTAAAACCGTGGAACGATCGACCGGACCTCCCGGCGACGGTGGTGAGGTGATGGCCGTGGCTCTGATCTCCTACGACGACGCCGACTCGGCGGCCTTCGCCGCGACCCGGGAGCTGCCCCGCGACGGCCTGGAGCGCTGGCGGCACGCGGTGCAGCAGCACCTTCGGCCGCGTACCGGCAGCACCGTGCTCGACCTCGGAGCCGGCACGGGCGCCTGGGCCGCCGCCTTCACCGACTGGTTCGGCGTCCGGGTGGTGGGGGTGGAGCCCGCCGAGGCGATGCGCTCCCACGCCACCCATCGGCCGCTGCTCGCCGGCGACGCCGTCGCGCTGCCGCTGCGCGACTCCGTGGCCGACGCGGCGTGGCTGTCCACGATGGTCCACCACATCGCCGACCTCGACGCGGCGGCACGCGAGCTGCGCCGGGTGCTCCGGCCGGGCGCGCCGGTGCTGATCCGCTCCCCGTTTCCGGGCCGGCACCAGCGGATCACACTGTTTCGCTGGTTCCCGGAGGCGGTACGGGTCCTCCAGACCTACCCGGACCTGGCCCGGGTGCGTGCGGCGTTCGCCACGGCCGGGTTCACCGTCAGCACCGTCGAGCCCGTCGCGCAGACCACCGCGGCGTCGCTGGCCGAGTTCGCCGGGCGCCTCGACCGCCGGGCCCACACCCTGCTCCAGTTGATCACCGACGAGGAGTACGCCGACGGTCTGGCCCGGCTCCGGGCCGCGGCCGGCACGGCGAGCGGCCCGGTCGTCGACCATCTCGACCTGCTGGTGCTGCGCTGAGTCACCCCGGCAGGGCCGGGTCACGGTGCCGCAGGTAGTCGTGCAGGGCCGCCGAGGCGCGCAGCCGTCGCAGGCTACGCCGGTGCAGTTCCTGCTCCCGCTTGGCCAGCTCCGCGTGGACCCGCTGGGCACTGCCGGTGGTGCGCATCTCGTCGAGCACGGCCGCGATGATGTCGAACGGGTACGCGCCCCGGCGCAGCAGCGCGACGACCTGCGCGGCGCGCAACTCGGCCGCGTCGTACACCCGGTAGCCGGTGCCGCGCTCGCGGGCGGGCCGGAGCAGGCCGCGCTGCTCCCAGAGCCGTAGCTGCGAGGTGCGGACGCCGACCAGGTCGGCGACCTCGCCGATGCGGGCCCCGCGCCGGGGCGCCGGCAGGACGGCGGCCGGGCTGGTCACCACGGTCTCGAACGCGCCCAGCACCCGCCGGATGTCGGCCCGCTCGCGGTCCAGCTCGGCGTGGCCGGCGTCGAGCGCCGCCAGCGCCATCGCCAGGTCGCCCCGGTGCACCGCGACCATGACCTCCCGGGTACGCGCCCAGCCGTGCCCTTCGGCCATCCGCCGGACCACGGCCAGCGCCCGCACGTGGTCGGCGGTGAAGACGCGGTAGCCGGCGGGGGTGCGCTCGACCGGCGGCAGCACCCCGAGGTCGACGTAGTTGCGGACCTGCTGCACGGAGATGCCGGCGGTGGCCGCGACCTCAGCCCCCCGCCACCGCCCGGCCCGCCGCCCCGGATCCGTCACCGGGCCACCCTACCGCCTCCCACGTGGTTTGAGACTTTCCCCTCTACTTCGGACACCTGCTACTGCTCGGCGAGGTGAAACCCTCCATGGGCGGTTCAATGAGACGATTGAAGGCGGCCTGGCCTCCGTAGATGTAACTCGGGCGGGACTCCGCCCACGATCTCGCGAAGGGTTCGCATGCAGCAGCAAGCACGGTCCGCCGCCGACAGTCACGACATGATCGAGGTACGCGGGGCCCGGGAGAACAACCTCGCCTCCGTCTCGGTCGACATCCCCAAGCGCCGGCTGACCGTCTTCACCGGGGTCTCCGGCTCCGGGAAGTCCTCCCTGGTCTTCGGGACGATCGCCGCCGAGTCGCAACGGCTGATCAACGAGACCTACAGCGCCTTCCTCCAGTCGTTCATGCCGAACCTGAACCGTCCCGACGTCGACTCGCTGCGCAACCTGAGCGCGGCCATCGTCGTCGACCAGGAACGGATGGGCGCGAACTCGCGCTCCACCGTCGGCACCGCCACCGACGCGTACGCGATGCTGCGGATCGTCTTCAGCCGGCTCGGCACCCCGCAGGTGGGTGGGGCCGGGGCGTTCAGCTTCAACCTGGCCGAGGGCATGTGCCCGACCTGCGAGGGCCTCGGGCGGGTCTCCGACCTCGACGTCGACGAGCTGGTAGACGTGGAGCGCTCGCTCAACGACGGCGCGATCAGGGTGCCCAACTTCGCCGTCGACTCGTGGTACTGGCAGACCATCGTCAACTCCGGCCTGTTCGACCCCGACACCAAGCTCCAGGACTACACACCCCAGCAGTGGGAGGACTTCCTCCACAAACCGTCCACCAAGATCAAGGTGGGCAGCAACAACTGGACGTACGAGGGCCTGGTGGTCAAGGTACGCCGGCTCTACCTGGCGAAGGACCGCGAGTCGATGCAGGCGCACATCCGCGCGTTCGTCGACCGGGCGGTCACCTTCACCACCTGCGCCGACTGCGGCGGCGCCCGGCTCAACCAGGCGGCGCTCTCCGCCCGGATCGACGGGCGCAACATCGCCGAGTGCTCCGCGATGCAGATCAGCGACCTGGCCGGGTTCGTCCACGCGATCGACGACCCGTCGGTCGCCCCGCTGGTCGGCAACCTGCGCGACCTGCTCGACTCGCTGGTCGAGATCGGCCTCGGCTATCTCAGCCTCGACCGCGAGTCCGCCACCCTCTCCGGCGGCGAGGCCCAGCGGGTGAAGATGGTCCGGCACCTCGGCTCCAGCCTCTCCGACGTCACGTACGTCTTCGACGAACCGACGGTGGGCCTGCACCCGCACGACATCGCCCGGATGAACGACCTGCTGCTGCGCCTGCGCGACAAGGGCAACACGGTGCTGGTCGTCGAGCACAAGCCCGAGACGATCGCCATCGCCGACCACGTGGTCGACCTCGGTCCCGGGGCCGGCACGGCCGGCGGCCGGATCTGCTTCACCGGTGACGTCGCCGGCCTGCGCCGCTCCGACACCCTCACCGGCCGACACCTCGACCACCGGGTACGCCTGCGCGAACACGTCCGCCGGCCGGCCGGCCAACTGTCGATCCGCAACGCCGACCTGCACAACCTGCGTGACGTCGACGTCGACATTCCGCTCGGGGTGCTGACCGTGGTGACCGGGGTGGCCGGCTCCGGCAAGAGCTCGCTGATCCACGGCTCGCTGCACCGGCGCGACGGCGTGGTGGTCGTCGACCAGTCGCCGATCCGGGGCTCCCGGCGCAGCAACCCGGCCACCTACACCGGCCTGCTCGACCCGATCCGCACCGCGTTCGCCAAGGCCAACGGCGTCAAGGCGGCGCTGTTCAGCGCCAACTCCGAGGGTGCCTGCCCGACCTGCAAGGGCATCGGCCTGGTCTACACCGACCTGGCGATGATGGCCGGTGTCGCCTCGGTCTGCGAGCAGTGCGAGGGGCGGCGCTTCACCGACGAGGTGCTCACCTACCGGCTGCGGGGCAGGAACATCAGTGAGGTGCTCGCGATGTCCGCCACGGAGGCCCGCGACTTCTTCCCCGGCGGCCCGGCCCGGGCGATCCTCGACCGGCTGGTCGACGTCGGGCTCAGCTACCTCACCCTGGGCCAGCCGCTCAACACGCTCTCCGGCGGCGAACGGCAACGCCTCAAGCTGGCCATCCGGATGGCCGACAGCGGGAGCACGTACGTGCTGGACGAGCCGACCACCGGCCTGCACCTGGCCGACGTGGACCAGTTGCTCGCCCTGCTGGACCGGCTGGTCGACGCCGGCAACACCGTCGTCGTCATCGAGCACCACCAGGCGGTCATGGCGCACGCCGACTGGTTGATCGACCTCGGGCCGGGGGCGGGGCACGACGGCGGCCGGATCGTCTTCACCGGCACGCCGGCCGACCTGGTCGCCCGCGGCGACACGCTGACCGCCCGCCACCTGCGCGAGTACGTGGACCGCTGAGTCCGGCGGCGTCGCGCGGTCCTCCCCTGCCGGGCGCGGGCCGCGCGGCGCCCCGGTCCCGGTCGCCCGGCGCCTCCCGGCCAGCTGAGCCGGCGTCAGGTGAGGCGTCGCAGCCAGCGACGCTGCCAGGGCGTCCCCACGGCCCGTGGCCGGTAGGTGTCGCGCACCCAGTCGACCGCCCGCTCCGGCGGCAGCCGGTCGAGGATCGCCAGCGCCGTGCCCGTACGCCCGGTGCCGCCCCGGCAGGCCGCCCCCACCCCCCACCCCCACCCCTCACCCGCCCCCACCCCTCCCCGCGTCGATCATGGGCTTGGCGGCGATGTCGATCTCCGCTGGTGCCGCCAACCCCATGATCGCCAGGTTGTGAGGGGGCGGGGGCGGGCGGCGGGTGGGTCACCCGTGGCCGGAGGGGGCGGGCGGGGGTTGGGTCCTGGGGCGGGCGCGTAGGTGGGCACGCTCGCCTTGGCGGCCGAAGAGGCTGAGGAACTCGACCGGTTCGGCGTCGGCTGACCCGAACCAGTGCGGCACGCGGGTGTCGAACTCGGCCGCCTCCCCGGGCGTGAGCACGAGGTCCTGGTCGCCGAGGACGACCCGCAGCCGCCCGTTGAGGACGTAGAGCCACTCGTAGCCCTCGTGGGTCTGCGGATCGGGTTCCGCCCTGCGGCCGTCGCCCGGAATCACGAGCTTGTACGCCTGGATGCCGCCGGGCCGGCGGGTCAGGGGCAGCATCGTCATCCCGTGCCGGGTGACCGGGCGCAGATGGATGCGCGGGTCGCCGGTGGGCGGGGCGTCGACGAGTTCGTCGAGCGTGACGCCGTGGGCCCTGGCCAGCGGGAGCAGCAGTTCGAGGGTCGGCCGGCGGGCACCGGACTCCAGCCGGGACAGCGTGCTGACCGAGATGCCGGTCGCCGCCGACAGGTCGGCCAGGGTGGTCTCCCGCTGCCGGCGTAGCGCGCGCAGCCGGGGTCCGACCGCGCCGAGCGCGTGGTCGAGGTCGTTGTCCATGCCGCCAGTTTGCCACTATGGCAACGATGTTTGCCACCACGGCCGCTCCGCGCGCATCGTGGCCGCGGGAGGTGGTCACGGTGACCGGTCAACTGGATGGCAGCTACGACGTGGTGGTGATCGGAGGCGGCGCCGCGGGGTTGAGCGGGGCGCTGACACTGGCCCGGGCCCGGCGGTCGGTGCTGGTGGTCGACGCGGGCGCCCCGCGCAACGCCCCGGCCGGGGGCGTGCACGGGCTGCTGGCCCGCGACGGGATCCGGCCGGCCGAGCTGCTGGAGCGCGGCCGGGCGGAGGTCCGTGGTTACGGCGGCCGGGTGCTGACCGGCGAGGTCGGCGCCGTGGCTCGCGACGACGACGGGTTCGTGGTGACGCTGGGCGACGGCCGGACGGTCCGCGCGAGGCGACTGCTGGTGGCCACCGGGCTGGTGGACGAGTTGCCGGACGTGGCGGGGCTGCGGGACCGGTGGGGCAGGGACGTCCTGCACTGCCCGTACTGCCACGGCTGGGAGGTCCGTGACCGGGCCGTCGGCGTGCTGGCGAGCGGGCCCCTGTCGGTGCACCAGGCGTTGCTGTTCCGGCAGTGGAGCGCCGACGTCACGTACTTCTCCCACACCATGCCGCCCCTCACCGACGAGCAGGCGGAGCAGCTGACGGCCCGGGGCGTCCGCGTGGTGGACGGCGAGGTGGCGTCCCTGGAGATCGTCGAGGACCGCCTCGCGGGCGTACGGCTGGGCGACGGCAGCGTGATCGGGCGCGAGGCGCTGGCCGTCTCGCCCCGGATGGTGGCGCGCGCCGGTTTCCTCGCGGCGCTCGGGCTCCGACCGGCGGAACACCCGGCGGGGATCGGTGAGCACGTCCCGTCCGATGCGACGGGCCGTACCGACGTGCCCGGGGTGTGGGTCGCCGGCAACGTCACCGATCCGGCCGCCCAGGTCGGTGCCGTCGCGGCAGCGGGCGCGGCCGTGGCGGCCCAGATCAACGCCGACCTGGTCGCCGAGGAGACGCGGCGGGCGGTCGCCGCCCGCCGCGACCCGTTCTTTGCGAGGTCCGAGGCGGGAGTCTGCGACCTGGTGGCGGGCGACCGCCGCCACGGCCTGTGACGTGATGTGAGCCACCGGCCGGCCGCCGCGTCGCGGGCGTGGCGGCCCGGCCGGGCGGCGACCCGACGCCGGTACGGGCATTCCTGGCACCCGGGTCGAATTCTGGCCGAGCATCCGATTCCGGCGCTCCCCACCCCTCCCGCTCCCGCTGTCAGTTCGAGGATCCCCCGGGGCATTTCGGTCCGTCCGGTGCCGCCGGAGCGTCCCGCCAGCAGCAGGAGCCCAATATCATGTCCCAGGTCAGATCGTCCACGCGGCGACCGGCGAACCGCCCGGGAGTCACGGTCCGTATCCCGGGACAGTTGGCGGGTAACCCGGCGCGGGTGGTAGCAACAGGGGGCTACCAGCGCAAGTGAAGGGACGTGTCGGCATGCCGGAGACCGTGGAGACGGTGTTCACCAACGTGGTCGCCCGCAATCCGGGTGAGCCGGAGTTCCACCAGGCGGTACGCGAGGTTCTGGAGAGCATCGGCCCGGCGCTGGCCAGGCACCCCGAATACACCGAGGCGCGCATCATCGAGCGGATCTGCGAGCCGGAGCGGCAGGTCATCTTCCGGGTGCCGTGGGAGGACGACCGCGGTCGGATCCAGGTCAACCGTGGCTTCCGGGTGGAGTTCAACAGCGCGCTCGGCCCGTTCAAGGGCGGGCTGCGCTTCCACCCGTCGGTCTACCTCGGGATCGTGAAGTTCCTCGGCTTCGAGCAGATCTTCAAGAACGCGTTGACCGGGCTGTCGATCGGTGGCGGCAAGGGCGGCGCGGACTTCGACCCGAAGGGGCGCTCGGACCGGGAGGTGATGCGGTTCTGCCAGAGCTTCATGACCGAGCTGTACCGGCACATCGGCGCGGAGACCGACGTGCCGGCCGGGGACATCGGCGTGGGTGGTCGCGAGATCGGATACCTGTTCGGCCAGTACAAGCGGATCACCAACCGCTACGAGTCGGGGGTGATCACCGGCAAGGGTCTGGCGTACGGGGGCGCGCAGGTGCGCCGGGAGGCGACCGGCTACGGGGCGGTCTTCTTCGCCGACGAGATGCTCCGGCAGGCCGGGGACAGCCTGGACGGCAAGCGGGTGGTGGTCTCCGGTTCCGGCAACGTGGCGATCTACGCGATCGAGAAGGTGCACCAACTCGGCGGGAAGGTGGTCGCCTGCTCCGACTCGTCCGGCTACCTCGTGGACGAGAAGGGCATCGACCTGGAACTGCTGCGGGAGCTGAAGGAGCAGCGCCGGGCCCGGCTCGACGACTACGCCCGGCACGCGCCACACGCGGTGGCGGTCTCCGGTCGTAGCGTCTGGGAGGTGCCCTGCGAGCTGGCGCTGCCGTGCGCGACGCAGAACGAGATCGGCGGCGCGGAGGCCGCGGCCCTCGTGGCCGGCGGCTGCGTCGCGGTGGTGGAGGGCGCGAACATGCCGACCACCCCCGAGGCGGTACGCATCCTCGGCCGGGCCGGGGTGCGGTTCGCGCCGGGCAAGGCGGCCAACGCCGGCGGGGTGGCGGTGAGCGCGCTGGAGATGCAGCAGAACGCCAGCCGGGACTCGTGGACGTTCGCCGACTCGGAGGAACGGCTGCGCGGGATCATGCGTGACGTCCACGACCGCTGCTGGTCCACCGCCGAGGAGTACGGGCTGCCGGGCGACTACGTGGCCGGGGCGAACATCGACGGGTTCCGCCGGGTGGCGGAGGCGATGCTGGCCCACGGTCTGATCTGACGGGGCGGCGGTCCCTCGCCTCGCCCCGTCAGCGCCGGCAGGCTCAGAAGCTGCTGACCAGCTTCACGAACGCTTCGTCGATCATGGCGGGATCGGTGGCGTCGAACGCCTTGCCCGACGACGCCTTGGCGATCCGGTCCAGCGTGTCGAAGTCCGAATGCTGGTCGAAGGCGATGCAGAAGACCTTGACCGGGCGATCCGGGTCCAGGGCGACGTCGGCGAGCAGCCGGTTCAGGTCGTTGTCCCGGGGGTACTCGTTCTTGCCGTCGGTCAGCACGACGACGGCGTTGATTCGTTGCGGGTCGTACCGCTCGAGCACCTGCTTGTGGGCGGCCCGGACCGTCGCGTAGAGCGCGGTTTCCCCCGCGACGTGCAGGCCTGCGATCCGGTTGTTGATCCGCTTCTCGTCGAAGTTGCCGAGCCGGACCTCCTCCCGGTACGGGCCGTCGGGCCGCCTCTTCGTCTCCGAGGAGAACGACCAGAGCCCGACCCGGTCCTCGGAGTTGAGCAGCGCGAGCCCCTTGGCCGCCGCTGCCGAGGCGACCTGGAAGCGGGTGCTGTTGCCGACAGGGGCCTCCATCGACCCGGAGGTGTCCAGGGCGATCAGGATGTTGGCCTTCTTGCGCAGCGAGCTCCAGCCGTCCAGCATCGCCTCGACCACCGCCGGGTTCGGCGGCGCGAAGTAGTCCAGCCCGCCGGCGGGCTCGGCTCCGACGCTGGCGAGCAGCTCCGCCGAGGCCCGGCGTTCGTGGTCCCGGAAGCCGAGGCGGGCGAAGCTCTTCTGCTGGGCGCTCTCGGTCAGGAACTTCAGGAAGTCGGCCGCCGCCACGCGCTGCCGTTCGTCGGCGGAGGGGAGCACCACGAACGGGTGGTCCAGGTTGAAGGTGCCTTCCTTCGGATGGACGGCGACCAGCGGGACCTTCGGCCGGCTGCCCCGCTCCTGGCCCTCCTGACGCGGGCTCAGTCCGCCCTCGTTGTAGAGGTGGACCAGTTCCTCCTGCATGACGATGGCGCTCATGTCGCCGGTGCTGGCGCCCCCGCCGGCCAGGTCGGCCTCGGCGAGGTCGCGCAGCAGCTCCACCGAGTCGTCGCTGTAGTGCGACACGTTGGCCTCGATCCGCCGGACGAACTGGGTCACCTTCGGGTCCGCCAGGTCGGCGCGGGTCAGGTCGCTGGAGCGGTTCGCCGCGGCGTAGTAGGTGGCGATGGTCGCCGCCAGGCCGGAGGTGGAGAGGTTCGGGTTGTCCTTGCCGAAGGTGAAGCGGCCCCACTCCGACCTGCCGAACTCCGCCCATCCCTCCCGTCCGGACAGGCCGAGGATCTGCCCCCAGCCCAGCGGCCCCTGCTGGCGTACCAGCTCGCCCTTGGGCTGCGGCATCGCGATGACCAACGGGCTGTTGGCGATCGACGGGTACTGGTCCGGGGTCTGCGGCGTCCGCCCGGCGGCCTTGTCGAGCAACTGGAGCTGACCGGTCCACAGGCTCGACGTCGGCAGCCAGACCTGCGGCTCCGGCAGGCCGGTGCCGCGCCAGCCGGCGGCCAGCGTCTCGGTGGCCTTGCCCGAGTTCAGGGCGCTGACGTGCACCTGGGCGCAGCCGCCACCGTCGAGCGACCGGTCGCTGCTGTTGTACCGCTCGGCCAACTCGACCAGCAGCGCCGCCTTCTCGGTCGAGGAGTTGACGTCCAGTCTGGTGGCGCAGTCGGCCCGGGGCCGGTCCGCGCCGGCGTCCCGTTGCCGGACGAGCACGAACGCCCCGGCGATGACCAGCAGCCCCGCGGTGACGGCGGCGGTGTACGGCAACCACTGTCGTACGTGCAACGGGGCTGGGGCCATGGGGACGTCCTCCTCGGCGGTCGACTGATCGCAGTCAACCTATCGGTGCGCTGCCACCGGCGGCGCCGGACCCGGCGCACCGCGGTCAGGGGTGGTCGGAGCGGTTGCCGAGTACCGACGCCATCAGCAGCCGGACCACGTAGACCACGACGAAGGTGGCCGCCCCGGTCGCGGCGGCCACGTCCACCGCAGTCGACGCGACGTAGCCGGCAGCCGCGCCGACCGAGCCGAGGAAGATCGCGATCGAGATGCCCCAGGCGTCGATCGACTCACGGCGGAGCCGCCGCCCCCAGCCGTCGCCCGCCGGGTCGGACGGCACGACGGTACCGGGCGCGGACGCCGCAGGCCCGTAGGGCGGCGATGCCGGAGGGGCTGCCGGGGCTGCCGACGTGGGCATCGGGGCCTCCGGCGCCGTCGCCGGGGCCATCCGGACCTCCGGCGGTGTCGCCGGGGCCTCCGGTGCTGTCGCCGGGGCCTCCGGTGCGAACCGGGGCAACGGCAGTGGCTGGTTCGGCGTCGCCGCGCCGGCGGTCTCGTTGCCCACCTGGAGCACGGTCTCCCGGCGGAGCGGGCCGGTCACCCTGACGTCCTGCCCGAGCAGCCGCATCAGCACGTGCTCGGCCTCCGGCCGGTCCGCCGGCTCCTTGGCCAGGCACTGCCGGATCAGCTCGTCGAGGCCCGGCGGCAGCGGCGGCAGGTCGGGCGGGTCGTTCAGCACCCGGTGCATCACCGCGAAGAGGGAGTCGTTGCCGAACGGTGGCCGGCCACCGGCGGCGAACGCGATGGTGGCGGCCCAGGCGAAGACGTCGCAGGGCGGCCCGACCGAGTCGTTGCGGAACCGTTCCGGAGCCATGTACGCGGTCGTCCCCATCACCCGGCTGGTCACCGTCTCGGTGACGCCCAGGGCGCGGGCGATGCCGAAGTCGATCACCCGGGGGCCGTCCCGGCCGAGGACCACGTTGTCCGGCTTGAGATCGCAGTGCACGACGTCGGAGCGGTGGATCGCGGCGAGCGCGGTGGCGGTGCCGACGGCGAGCCGGTGCAACGCGTTGCCGGCGACCGGGCCGTGCTCGCGGACGTGCCGGTAGAGGGTGGGGCCCTCGATGAACTCGCTGACCACGTAGGGCCGTTCACCGTCCACGTCGGCGAAGAGCACCTGCGCGGTGCAGAACGGGACGACCCGGCGCGCCGCGGCGATCTCCTTCATGAACTGCGACCGCGCCCGGGCGTCGCTCAGGTCCATGTTGATCATCTTGACCGCCACCTGGTAGCCCTGGTCGTCCTCGCCGAGGTAGACCACTCCCTGGCCGCCCGCGCCCAGCCGGCCGACCAGCCGGTAGGGGCCGGCGGCTACGGGGTCGTGCGTCCACAGTGGCACCAGCCCCGGCACCGGCGCACCGGCCAGTCCTGTCATCCCGACTCCATCGATGTCGTGTCCCGGCCGCCCGGCGGCGGCGGACACGGTCATGGTGCCATGTCCCCGCCGGCAGGCCGAGAGGCGCTCGTTCGGGGCAGGCCGCGCCCCGCGCCCCACCGCCCGCCACGAGCACGGCCGGCGCGGCGGAGCAACCAGGGCGACACATGACGCACTGATGCCCGTCGGACGTGTCCAACGGGCATCAGTGCGTTTCGCGGTGTGTCCGGGTCGTACGCGGTGGGAGTCCACGGTCAGCGCGCGGGACACAGTTGACCGGTACGGGATGTCCACTCGCCCTCACCGGACGCCGGTGCGCCCGTCAACCGCCTCGTACAGCAGCCGTTCGATCCGGTCCACACCCGCCGACATCGACATCTCCCGCAGGTACGCCTCCCGGCCACGCCGGCCCATGTCGGCCCGGGCGGGCGGCGGGATGGTGGCGGCCAGCCAGAACCGGTCGGCCAGGCTCGCCCAGTCCTCCGGCGGGCAGGAGAGCCCCGCCCGGGCCCGCTCCACCACGTCGGCGGTGTCGCCGCCGGCCGAGGCCACCACGGGCGCGGCGCAGGAGAACGCCGCCTGGAGCTTCGCCGGCAGGGTGCTGCGCAACTCGGGCAGGTTCCGCAGCATGACGAGCTGGTAGTCGGCGGCGGCGTACAGGTCCGGCATGTCCAGTGGGGAACGTCGCTCGACGAAGCGCACGTTCTCGGCGCGCAGTTCGGCGGCGAGCCCCCGCACCCGCCGCTCGTCCGCACCCGACCCCACCAGGACGAGGTCCACGGTGTGGTCCAGTGCCGCCGCCGCCCGTACCGCGGTCTCCAGGCCCTGCCGCGCGCCGATGGTGCCGGCGTGCATCACCACGCAGCGCTCGTCGCGCCGGACCAGCCTGCGCGCCGCCTGGCTGGGTCGCGCGGGATGGAAGATCCGCTCGTCCGTCCAGTTCAGCACCACCCGCACCCGGGCCGGATCCGCGCCCGCGGCGACGACCCGGTCACGCAGCGACGGCGCGGCGACCGCGATCTGGTCGGCGACCCGGTAGGTGCGCGCCATCGCGGCGGCGATCCGCCCGGCCCACCGCCCGTTCTCGGCCCCGACCGGCTCGTCCTCCGCCCAGACGTCCTGCACGTGCACGACCGTCGGCACCCGGCCCAGCACGCGGAGCAGGCCCGTCGCGGCGAAGGCGTTCGCCGGCGGCAGATGGACGTAGAGGGCGTCGACGTCGGACAGGAACGACCGCCCGGTCAGCGTCGCGCTGCCGGCGAACGACAGGTGCCCGGCCATCCGGCCGCGGACCGACCCGTCACCCGCGGAGTAGCGCGGAACCCGCCGGACGGTCAGCCGCTCGCTGCGGGTCTCGTGCCGCCAGCGCTGCCGCCAGCCCGGGTAGACGTGACCGCCGGGATAGTCGGGGAAGCCGGTCAGCACCTTCACCTCGTGGCCCCGGACGGCGAGTTCCTCGGCGAGGCTGCCCGGGATGAACGCCGGCTCGGGCGGGAAGTGGTACGACAGGATCCCGATCCTCACCGACCCGCCTCCGTCCCGACGGGACGGCCCGGCGCGGCACCGTGACGACGAGGCGTTCGGCCCGCGTACGATGCCGACATCCCCTCCACGTCCGGCCGGCACCGACGGCCGGCGGCCGGCGCGGCGCCACCGCCCGCGACGGCACCGACGAGAGGGGTCCGCATGGTCGACCGGGTGTTGTTCGTCTGCCACGCCAACCTGTGCCGCTCACCGATGGCCGAGTACATCGCCCGCCGCCTGCTGGCCGGGCGTGCGGTGACGGTCGCCAGCGCGGGCACGGACGCCGTCGACGACCTGTCGATGCACCCGCACGCGGCGAAGCTGGCGGTGGAGGCCGGCGGGGATCCCACCGGCTTCCGTAGCCGCAGGCTGCGCCGGGAGCACCTGGTCGGGGCGACGCTGGTGCTGACGGCGACGCGGCGCCAGCGCTCGGTGTGCAACGCGCTCGCGCCGGCCGTGCTGCACCGGACGTTCACCCTCCGCCAGTTCGGCCGGCTGGCCTCGGCCGCCGAGCCGACGCAGGAGCCCGTCGGCGGGCTCCTGCGGGCCGCGGTCGAGGCCGCCGCCCGCGCCCGGGGGCGGTTGCAACCCGCCCCCGGAGACGCGGACGACCTGCGGGACCCGATCGGTGGGAAGTCCGCCGACTTCCGGCGCTGCGCGGAGGAGATCGAGCGGTCGATGCGGCCCCTCGCGGTGCTCATCGGGACAGCCGGGTGAGTTCCTGCGTACGGTCAGTGACGACGCCGTCGATCCGCTCGGCGTGCCGGGCGGCCGGGGCCCGGTCGGCCGGCACGTCCGGAGTCGCGGCAGCGGCGACCACCCGGTAGGCCTCGTACTGGTACGCCTCCGCCTTGGCCACCTTGGCCATGTTCAGCACGCAGCCGAGCAACCGGACGGAGACCGAGTTCAGTGCGCGGGCGGCCTGCGCCACCTGGCTGCGCGAGGTGCGGCCCTGCTGGGAGACCAGGAGCGCACCGTCGGCCTGCACTGCCACCACCACGCCGTCGGTCACCGCCAGCAGCGGGGCGGTGTCGATGATGACGATGTCCGCCGACTCCCGCAGGGCGAGCAGCAGGTCCGCCATCGCCTTGGAGCCCAGCAGCTCGCTGGGGTTGGGCGGCGCCGACCCGCTCGGGAGCACCAGCAGGGACTTGTCGCCCCAGCGCTGCACCACGTCGCCGACCTGGACGTCACCGACCAGCACGTCGGTGAGCCCGATGCCGGCGTCGAGCCCCAGGTAGTCGGCGACCTTCGGGCGGCGCAGGTCGGCGTCGACCAGCAGCACCCGCCAGCCGGCCTCGGCCAGGGCGATCGCCAGGTTGCAGGAGAGCGTGGTCTTGCCCTCGCCCTGCAGTGCGCTGGTCACCGCGATGACCCGGGCGGGCTCGTGCACGTCGACGAAGCGCAGGTTGGTACGCAGCTTGCGGATCGCCTCGGCCCGGGCGGAGTTCGCCGACTCACCGATGATCAACGGCTCCGACTTCGCCGTGCTCTCGAAGGGGATCTCGCCGAGCAGCGGACTGCCGGTGGTGCGCTGGAGGCCGGCGGCGTCGCGCAGGCGTACGTCGGCGACGCCACGCAGGATCGCCAACCCCACACCGGCGAGCAGACCGAGCAGGGTCCCGACGGCGAAGTTGCGGACCGGCTGCGGCGACACGGGGGTCGGGGTGACCCGGGGTCCGCCGACCACCTCGATCTTGATCGGGCCGGCCTGGCCGTCCTGGGTCGTCTCCACCTTCTGCACCAACTCGACGAACTTCACGGAGAGCAGTTCGGCGATCCTCAGGGCCCGGTTCTGGTCCGTGTCGGTCACCGACGCGCGCAGCAGCACCGTGCCGGTCTCGGTGGAGGTGCTCACCCGACGCTGGACCCCTGCGGCGGTGAGCCCGACCGGGTTCCCGGCGACCACGCTCTGCGCGAGGCGGTCGCTGGTCAACAACTCGGCATAGGACTTGACGCGCTGCTGGAGGAAGAGGCCGCCCTGGTAGGCATCCGTGACGCCCTGGCTGGGCGCGGTGACGAAGAAGGTCACCGACGCGCTGTACCGGGGCTGCGCCCGGACGGTGACGAGGGCGGTGACGCCGAGCCCGACCGTGACGGTGAGGAGCACGATCCACCAGTGCCGGCGCACGAGGCGGAGTTGGCGGTACAGGTCCATCAGGCGCGCCTCCGTACCAGGCCGGTAACGCCAAAGAACTTCACGAAAACCCCCAAGGTCGACTAAATCTCGTGAAACCATTAAACCGACTCATACGTCTCATGTCCCGAGTTATCTATTTTCACCCCCTTGACACAAGCGCCCGACCCACCACCGGACAAACGGGCATGCGCCGCACCGGGTAGCGGGGTGAGGCCGACCGGACGTGACATCGCCGGCAACCACCCGACCTGGCTCGCCGGTAGCGGCGGTGCTGGATAGGGTCAGTGACGGTGTGCCGGGAAGCCTGGTCGGCGTCGACCTGTGCTGCCCCAGACCCCGAGGTGACCCCGCGCATGACACCACGCACCCCGCACACCGACCGATCCCGCTCGCCCCGGCGGTTCTTCTCGCGTACGTCCTGGCCAGAGGCCCGGTTCCTGGCCGACGTGCTACGGACCGAGACCGTCGGCGGCGGCCTCCTGCTGCTCGGCGCGGTGCTGGCGCTGATCTGGGCCAACTCGCCCTGGGAGTCCTCCTACGCCGCCCTCGGCGCGTGGGTGCCCTGGCCCGGTGGGGCGGGCCTGCACCTCGACCTCGACCTGGCCGCCTGGGCCGGCGACGGCCTGCTGGCGATCTTCTTCTTCGTCGTCGGACTGGAACTCAAACGCGAGTTCGTCGCCGGCGAGCTGCGTGATCCGCGCCGGGCGGCGCTGCCGGTCGTCGCGGCGGTCGGCGGCATGGCGGCGCCCGCCCTGATCTACGTCGCGGTCAACCTCACCGCCGGCGGCGACGGGCTACGGGGATGGGCCATCCCCACCGCGACGGACATCGCCTTCGCCCTGGCCGTGCTGGCCGTCATCGGCACCCACCTGCCGCAGGGCCTGCGGGCCTTCCTGCTCACCCTCGCGGTGGTCGACGACCTGCTCGCCATCACCATCATCGCGATCTTCTACACCGACGACTTCAGCCCGCTCCCGCTGCTCGCCTCCCTCGCCCCGATCGCCGTCTTCGGCCTGCTCGTGCAGCGGCGCAAGACCTGGTGGTGGGCCCTGATCCCGTTGGCGGCGACCGCGTGGGCCCTCATGCACGCCTCCGGGGTGCACGCCACCGTGGCGGGCGTCCTGCTGGGCTTCACCGTGCCCGTCCTACGGGGCAGGGACAGCGACGCGCACGGGCTCGCCGCACACCTCGAGCACCGCTGGCGTCCGATCTCCGCCGGCTTCGCCGTGCCCGTCTTCGCGTTCTTCGCGGCCGGCGTCTCGCTGCGGGGCGCGGACCTGGGCGCCATCGTCACCGACCCGATCGTGATCGGCGTCGTCGCGGGCCTGGTGCTCGGCAAGGCCATCGGGATCTTCGGCTCGACCTTCCTGCTCGCCCGCTTCACCCGGGCCCAGCTCGACGAGGACATCACCTGGTCCGACCTGCTCGGGGTGGCGCTGCTCGCCGGAATCGGGTTCACCGTCTCCCTGCTCATCGGAGAACTCGCGTTCGGCCCCGGCAGCGCCGCCGACGACAACGTCAAGGCGGCCGTGCTGGCCGGCTCGGTGATCTCCGCGCTGCTCGCCACGGTCGTGCTGGTCCGACGCAACTCCGCCTACCGGCGGATCGCCGAGGCGGAGCGGGTGGACGCCGACCACGACGGCGTGCCGGACGTCTACCAGCGCCGGGAGGGCTGACCCCGGCCGGGCCGGGAGGGTGGCTGGCCGGGTCGGAAGGGCTGGCCGGCCGGGTCGGCCGGCGTGGGCAGGCTCGCTCGGTCGGCCCGCGCGGAGAGGGTCGGCCGCAGGGACGATCCCGGTCGGCTGCCGGGTCATCCGGCCCCGGACGGGCGCGTCCGGGGCCGCGACGGTGGGTGCTGCTCCGGCCCGCCCGGTGCGCCCGGCCCGCCGGCGGTGAGCGCGGCCCAGAGCAGGCGGCGCAGCAGGACGATCGCCGCCGCCGCGGCCAGGTCCGTCCAGCCCTGGGTGCCGGCCAGCCGCAGCAGGCCCGCGGCGGTGAGCAGGTCCAGCAGCACGCGCATCGCCCACCGCCAGGAGCCCGTGCCGAGCAGCACCGCCAGCCCGGCCAGGGCCGCGAAGGCGGTCGTGGCGGTGACCAGGGCACGGATCACTCGCCACGCTCCGCCGCCTGGACCTGCCGCTGCTCCTGACGGATCTCCCGGCCCAGGAAGTAGTTCAGCGCGGTCCGGATCGTGGCGATGGCCGCCAGCTGGCCGATCTGCGCGAAGGTCGGCGAGACCGCCGTACGCAGGATGTCCGCCGCGAGCTGGAACTCCAGCCCGAGGGTGAGGAACCGTCCCAGGGAGAGCCGGATCGGGGTGAAGACAGCGGCGCTGCGGTGCCGTAGCCCCTCGACCACGAACCGCAGCGCCGCCCAGGCCGCCCCGACGAAGATGACCACCGCGCCGGCGACCTCCACCGCGGTGACCAGGGCCTGGTAGCCGTGGCGCAGGACCTCCTCGACACCCACCCGCTGGCGTTACCCGGCCAGCAGGGCGGTAGTCGGCATCAGGTGAGCTGCGTGACGGCCTCCAGGATCAACCAGAGCCCGCAGATCGCGAAGAGGACGGCGGCGCCGTACTTGATCGTCTTCTCCGGCAGCCGCCGGCCGAGCATCCGCCCGACCAGGATGGCGAGCGCGTCCGCCGCCACCATGCCGATCGTCGAGCCGAGCCAGGTGCCGAACCAGCCGTACTGGGTGGCGAGGGTGATGGTGGCGAGCATCGTCTTGTCGCCCAGCTCGGCCAGGAAGAACGCGATCGACACCGCGATGATGGCGGACTTGCTGGTCTTCTCGGCCTTGCGCTTCTCTGCCTCGGTCAGGGTGTCCCCGCGCAGCGTCCACGCGCCGAAGCCGAGGAACGCCACGCCCGCGACGAGTGAGATCCACTCCGTCGGCAGCGCGGCACCGAGCCCGTAGCCGATCGCCACCGAGGCCAGGTGCACCACGGCGGTGGCGATGGTGATCCCGATCAGGACCGGTACGGTTTTGAAGCGGGTGGCGAAGGTCAGGGCCATCAGCTGGGACTTGTCCCCCAGCTCCGCGACGAAGATGACGCCGAAGCTGACCGCCAGCGCGACGAGGAAACCTTCCATGACATCCTTCCGGATCAGGCCGGGAGGAGGTACAGGGGTGCCCTCGACCCGGCTGCAACAGCCTGAGTCGAAGGTCTCGCCCGCCTCGGATGACGAGGCCGCGTGGCCGGATGCGGAACGCACCAGTGTGTCGACCACGACATTGGGGGCTACTCCCCTTCGCGCCGCCAGCCTAGCCGATCACCGACCGGGCCGGCCGCCGCGGGTGAAGATGCTCACCCGGGGAGGGCGCCCCGGGTCACTCGGCGCGGGCCAGGGTGACGCCGAACAGGCCGTCCGGGTCGGTCCAGAAGTCGTGGGCGGCGAAGCTGGCAGCGGCGAGCTCGGCGGCGATCCCCTCGGGCCGGAACTTCGCCGACACCTCCGTGCACAGTTCCTCGCCCTCGGCGAAGGTGACCGCCAGGTCGAGCACCCGCACGCGCATCGGCCGCCGCGCCCGCAGCCGCATCTCGATCCACTCCCGTTCCGGGTCCCAGAGCGCGACGTGGGCGAACCCCTCCGGGTCGAAGTCGGCGCCCAGCTCGCGGTTGACCACCCGCAGCACGTTGCGGTTGAACTCGGCGGTGACCCCGGCCGCGTCGTCGTACGCCGGCACGACCACCGCCGGGTCCTTGACCAGGTCGGTGCCGATCAGCAGCCAGTCCCCCGGCTCCAGCGCGGCCCGCATGGCGGCGAGGAACCGCGCCCGCTCGGCCGGCAGGAGATTGCCGATGGTGCCGCCGAGAAAGAGCACCAGCCGGCGCCCGCCGGTCGGCAGGCGGTCCAGGTGGCGGGTGAAGTCACCCACGATGCCACGCACCCGCAGCCCGGGATAGTCGGCGGCGATCTCGGCGGTGGACTGCCGCAGCGCGCTGACCGACACGTCCAGCGGCACGAACGTGCCGAGCCCGCCCCTGCGGGTGAACGCGTCCAGCAACAGCCGGGTCTTTTCCGACGAGCCCGAACCGAGCTCGATCAGCGTCTTGGCCCCGGTCCGCTCGGCGATCGAGGCCGCCCGCTCGGCCAGCACCGCGCGCTCGGCCCGGGTCGGGTAGTACTCCGGCAACCGGGTGATCTCCTCGAACAGTTCGCTGCCCCGGGCGTCGTAGAACCACTTGGGGGGCAGCCACTTGGGGTCGGCCGTCAGGCCGGTGCGCACGTCCTCCCGCAGGCTACGGCCCAGGTCCTGCTCCTCCAGGTGGATCTCCAGCGGCTCCGCGCTCATGTCTTCCCCTTCGTCGTCGGGTGGAACGTCCCTGTCGGCCGGCGGTCAGACCTCGGCGAGGGCGCGGACGCGCACCCCCGTCGCGGTGGCCTCCACCAGTTGCCCGTCCGGCACCGCTCGCCAGCCGGGGTCGTCGTCGTGCGGCTCGGACGCCAGCAGCACCGAGGCCGGCGTCGCGCGGATCGACAGCGCGTGCCCGGCCACGCTGGCCACCACGGTGTGCCCGTCGGTGAGCAGCAGGTTGAGCCGGGACCCGGGGGCAGCCGCAGCCGCCGCCGTCACGGTCTCGGCGATCGCGCGCGCCGGCTTCACCCCGGCCCGCAACCGGTGCCGCACCAGGGCCCACAGCAGCGCCGAGTCGGTGGACGCGTCGAGGGTGAGCAGGTCGCGTACGGGCAGGGTGGCGGCGAGCGCCACCATCGAGTCGGGCCAGCCCCGCACCACCCCGTTGTGGCTGAACAGCCACCGCCCCTCGGCGAACGGGGCGGCGGCCCCGTCGAGCACCGCCATGCCCACCGTGGCGGAGCGGACGGCGGCCAGCACCGCGCCGGCCGAGGTGACCCCCGCGAGCTGGGCGATGGTCGGGTCGCTCCAGATCGGCTGGGACCGCCGGTAGCGCACCGGTTCGCCGTCGCCCGGGTACCAGCCGACGCCGAAGCCGTCGGCGTTGATCGTCCCGCCGCCGCGCATGTCGCGAGGCGCCCAGGACTGCCGCACGAGGGAGTACGGCGGGTCGAACAGCAGTTCCCGCAGGGTGACCGGCGGCCCCAGGTACGCCAGGTGGCGGCACATCAGCCCGCACCGCCCGACCCGGCGGGACGGCCCGGGTGCCGTCGTCGCCGATGGACGCCGGGCGGGGTGCCGAGGCGGGCTCGCGCGACCTCGCCGCACCCGCCCCGGCGCCCCGGTGGGCTGCGGTCGGCGGCCCGGCCGACGCCGGGCGGGACGTGCGGCGGGCGCGTCCTCACGGCTGCGACTCCTCCGGCCGGGCGTCCCGCGCGCAACGGAAGCCGCTGAAGATCTGCCGCCGGATCGGGTAGTCCCAGTTGCGGAAGGTGCCCCGGCAGGCGGACCGGTCGGTGCCGAACGAGCCGCCGCGCAGCACCCGGTAGTCGTCGCCGAAGAAGACCTCCGAGTATTCGCGGTAGGGGAACGCGGTGAAGCCGGGATGGCCCCGGAACGTGGTGGAGGTCCACTCCCACACGTCCCCGATGAGCTGGTGCACCCCCAGCGGCGAGGCGCCGGCCGGATAGGCGCCCACCGGAGCGGGCCACAGGTGCCGCTGGCCCAGGTTGGCGTGCTCGGCGGTGGGGTCGTCGTCGCCCCAGGGGTACCGGCGGGAGCGGCCGGTCGCCGGATCCCAACGGGCCGCCTTCTCCCACTCCGCCTCGGTCGGCAGCCGCTTGCCGACCCAGGCGGCGTACGCCTGCGCCTCGTGGAAGCAGACGTGCAGCACCGGCTCGTCGTCGCGGACCGGCGCCCATCGCCCGAACCGCCGGTAGGCCCAGCCGTCGCCGTCGGGTCGCCAGTGCATCGGCGCGGAGAGCCCCGCCTCCCGCCGGTGCCGCCAGCCCGCCGGGCTCCACCAGCGCGGGTCGTCGTATCCGCCGTCGGCGATGAACTCGCGGTAGCGCCCGTTGGTCACCGGCGCGGCGTCGATGACGTACGCCGGCAGGTGGACCCGGTGGGCGGGCCGCTCGTTGTCCAGCGCCCACGGCTCGGTGTCGGTGCCCATGGTGAACTCGCCGGCCGGCACCAGCACCTCGGCGGCGAGGCGGGCCCTCGGCTCCGGCGGCGGCGGGGCGTGCAGCACGGCCGGGCCGGCGCGGAGCTGGTGGGTGGCGAGCATCGTCTCGTCGTGCTGCTGCTCGTGCTGCACGATCATGCCGAAGGCGAAGCCGTCCGCGACCAGCGGCCGATCGGTGAACGCGACCCGGTCCAGCAGGTCGAGCACCTTGTCCCGGACGGTGAGCAGATAGCTGCGGGCCTCCTGCGGGGGCAGCAACGGCAGCGTCGGGCGGTCCCGGCGGGGCTGCTTGAACGCGTCGTACAGGTCGTCGATGTCCCGCCGGACGGGCTCCCGCCCACCCACGTCCCGGACCAACCAGAGTTCCTCCTGGTTGCCGACGTGGGCGAGGTCCCAGACCAGCGGGGACATCAACGGCGAGTGCTGCCGCATCAGGTCGGCCTCGTCGACCGCCTCGGTCAGCAGGGCGCTGCGGGCACGGGTGCGTGCCAGCTCCGCCGCGATCTGGCCGCGCAGCTGTTCCGTGCCCGCCCGCGGCATGGTCGCTCCGGTCACCGGTGACTCCTCCCCGCGGCGTCCCGTCGCCGCCGTACGCCTCGGTCGATGTCGTCGTGCAGGGCCGCCGGCAGGTCGAGCCGGGGCAGGCCCGCGAGGGCCAGGTCGAACAGGTCCGCCGCCGCGGCGGCCAGCGCCGGGTCGCGCAGGCCGTGCCGGGCGGCGGCGTGCCAGCGGTGCGCGACCGGCCCGGCGACGGCGCGGGCCGCGCGGACCGCGCCGGGGTCGGCGAGCAGGGCGGCCAGCACCGCGAGCGGGACCACCCAGCCCCGGCCGGGCTGCGTGTCGAGGTAGCGCAACTCCAGATAGCCCCGCGGTCGTACCGGCGGGAAGAGGGTGCTCACGTGATAGTCGAGGTCGTCGGTGGTGGGCGGGCGGGGTAGCGCCCCGTCGATCCAGTCGGCGAACGTGATTCCCGGCGGCGGCGTCCAGTCGGGGCTGTCGTCGCGCACGCAGAGCAGCGGCGCGGCGAGGACGTACCTGGTCCAGGCGGTGACCGGGTCGACCTCCGTCTCCGGCGTCCAGACAGGACGGGTGCGGGCGGGGTCGATGCCGTACCAGGCGGCCATCCGGGCGGACGCCCAGCCGGTGCTGCGGCCGGCGTGCCGGTCGGCCGTGGCGAACGCGGCCAGCAGGGGCGGCCCGAGCGCGTGCACCGCCGCCCAGCGGTCCGGAAGGTGCTCCGGCTCCCCGGCGTCCAGGCAGACCTGGAGGCCGGCGGTGCTGTACATCATCGTCCGGCCGGCCGGGCCACGTCGGTCGAAGACGTGGCGCATGGCCCGGTAGCGGGGGCCTTCGACCACCGGGCGGGGTGGCCGGTGCGGGTCGATGCCGCTGCGCCCGAGGACCAGCCCGGCGGCGTCGAGCAGGCCGCTCAGCTCGGCGATGTCGCCGTCGGTGGCGTGGACGAGAGTGGCGAGCGAGGAGCGCGGTGCGGCGGAGATCTCCAGCTGCCCGCCGGGCTCCACGGTCACGGTGCCGTCGTGTGGGAGCGGTTCGGCGGGGCTCGCGCGATCGAGGGTGTGGGGGCTGTGTCGCCCCAGGGCCGCCCGGAGCCGCTCGCCGTCGACCGGGCGGGCGGGGTCGGCGGCGTCGTGCACGGTCCATTCGAGTTCGACGCCGATGCGGGTCGGTGGGCCGGTCTTGAAGCAGATGCGCGCGAGGTGGCCCTCGGCGGCGGCGGACTCCCGCAGGACGGTGGTCCGGTCGAGCTCCGGCGACGTCACCACAGGACGGGCTCCTTCCCGGCCGACTTCCGGTCTGTGCCACCGTAACGCCACCCACCGTCATCGACGGGGGCGTCGGCGGTCCCATCCACTCCTGTCTAGCAGACGAATTTCGCGTGGCCGACCGGAACGAACAGCGGAAACGGGCGGCCCCGCCCTGCCGGGACGGCCCGGAAACCCGGCTCCCGAAGTCGGGGGCGCAGGGTCGGCCGGCCCGGCCTCGAAGGACCGCGAGGATCCGCCGGGAAGACCGGACGCCGCCGGCGAGGACCGACCGCCGGGAACTCAGTCGGCCGGAGTCGGCGGCGACGGCTGCGTCTTCGGCGCCTGCTTCGGCGACTCCTTCGCCGCCGCCTCGGGCACCAGCTCCCGGCAGAAGTCCTCGACCTGCTCCGGGTCGCCCGCCGCGGTCACCAGGCGGGCGAACGCGGGGGTGCCCAGCGCCTTCTCCCGCTGCTCCGGTTTCTTGGCCAGGTACGCCCGGCAGAGACCGCGCAGCTGCTCGGTGCGCTGCTGCGGCCTCCCCGGCGCGGCACCGGGGGTGGTGCCGGGGGCGGGCGCGCCCGAGGTGACGGCGGCGGAAGGAGGAGACGGGGGCCCGGTGGGGCGGCTCCCGCCGGTGGCGCCGGTCGACCCGCCCCGGTCCGGGTGTGTGGTGGCCGGCGCTGGCGTGGCCGGGCGGGGCGACGGGGCCGGATCGGCGGCACGGTCCAGGGCGACGGCCGCGAAGGCGGCGCCCGCGGTCGCGGTGACCGCGATCCCCGCGCCCCAGGCCGCGGCGCCGGCGGTGAAGCGGCGTCGGCGTGGCGACGGGGCCGGGCCTGCGGAGGGGCCCGCGGCGCGTGCCGCCCGGAAGGAGGCCAGGGCCTCCTCCTCCCCGGCCAGTTCGCCGGGACGGGCGGGGGCTGCGGCGGCGGCGAGCAGCCAGGCGAGCGGCTCGGTCCCGCCGCTGTCCGGCGTACGCGGCGCGCCCGCGCCGGCCGCGTCGAGGAGCCGGTCGGACACGGCGCGGTCGGCGGGCCGCTCGGTCCGGCGGAAGAACATCCTGGATCCCCTCATGTCAGCCGTCCGCCGGCTCGGCGTGCGGCGCCTGCCGCCGGCCGGTACGCGGCCGGGGCGGGGCGGCGGCCTCCGGAGCGGCCGGCGACCGGGTCGGGTCGTAGCGTTCCATCAGGGCGGCGAGCCGGCGCAGCCCCCGGTGGGCAGCGGTGCGCACGGCACCGGGCCGGCGACCGAGCACCCGCCCGGCGGTCTCGGCGTCCAGCCCGACGACCGCGCGGAGCAGGACCGCCTCAGCCTCGCGGGGCGGCAGGGTGGCGATCAACGCGAGCGCCGCCTCGGTGCCGATCGTCTCCCCGGCGCGTTCGGCGGTGTCGGCGTCACCGGCCAACTCGGCGAGCGCCTGCACCGGCACCGGCACCGAGGGGCGGCGGCGTTGCCGGCGCAGGTGGTCCATCGCCCGGTTGCGGGCGATGGTGACGGTCCACGCCCGGAACTCCCCACCGGTGAAGCTGGGCAGGTCACGGGAGATCTGCAGCCAGGCCTCCGAGGCGACGTCCTCGGCGTCCGCGCCGACCAGGGCGGTCAGGTATCGGAGCAGGCCGGGCTGGAGGCTGCGGTAGAGGAAGCGGAAGGCCTCCTCGTCACCGGACTGCGCCGCCACGACAGCCTCGTTCAACTCACCCACCATGGGGCCACCGTTTCCGTACCGAGGACACGCACAGGCGGTTCACGCCGACCCGGGCGCACGCGTCGCAAGCACGGTCCGGCAGCCGGACCCGATCCCGCACCCCTCAGCCCCCCGCTGAATTGATCACGACCGGGACCGCGTCGCCCCGGACGACATGTCGGGACTCCTGCCGTGGCGGCACGGCCGGTTGGCGCAGGTGCCGCGGCGACGCCGTGGGGCGGGCCCGAGTCGGGCTAACGCTAGGAGCGCCGAGCCGATCGGGCAAGGCAGTCATGATGGGCAAAAGAGTGAGAATTATCTAGCCGTTCGGGTGGACTGTCGCTGTAACAGCACAGAGGTCCGAGACGCTCACCCCCTCGACGGGCCCCGAACGGCGACGCATTCGCCCAGCACACGGGAACCGATGGACGAATGCGTCACACATGGTCCACGGGAGGTCACCGGACTTTCCCGGCGGACCCGGGTCCCGCCGTGCCTGCCGGAGGGCCGGCACGGGTCGGGCCGCCGGTACGCAGCGCGCCGATTCCCGCCGATCTGGGTACGGTGGTGCTGTGTTGTCATCGGAGGTCGTACTCAGCGGTCGCTACCGCCTGGACGAGCGTGTCGCCACGGGCGGCATGGGCGACGTCTGGCGGGGCAAGGACCTCGTCCTCGGCCGTCAGGTCGCGGTCAAGATCCTGCTGCCGGCGCTGGTCTCCGACCCCGATTTCATCGCCCGCTTCCGCGCCGAGGCCCGGATCATGGCCGCCCTGCGCCACCCGGGCATCGTCCAGGTCTTCGACTGCGGCGAGGACGACCTGCCCGACGGCGGCCGGGCCGACTACCTGGTCATGGAGTTCGTGACCGGGCAGCCGCTGTCCAGGCGGATCGAGGCCGTCGGTCGCCTCGACGTGGCCGAGACGATGGCGATCGTGGCGCAGGTCGCGCAGGCGCTGCACGCCGCGCACCTGGGCGGGATCGTGCACCGCGACGTCAAGCCGAGCAACCTGCTGGTGCAGGAGGACGGCACCGTCGTGCTGGTCGACTTCGGCGTCGCCCGGTCGACCGACGTCACCAGCATCACCAGCACGAACGCGGTACCCGGCACCGCGCTCTACATGGCGCCTGAGCAGGCCGCCGGACGGCCGGTGTCCGGGGCGACCGACATCTACGCCCTCGGCGCCGTGACCTACTGCTGCCTCAGCGGCAGCCCACCCTTCACCGGCGACAACCCGCTCCAGGTCGCCGTGCGCCACCTCGACGACGAGCCGCCGGAGCTGCCGCACGACGTTCCGGAGGCCGTTCGCGCGCTGGTCTCCCGCGCCCTGGCCAAGGATCCGGCCGACCGGTTCAGCAGCGGGGCGACGATGGCCGAGGCCGCCCGCGCCGCCGTGTCCGATCCGTCCGCGCCGACCGCCATGGTGCCCGCAGCCGCAGCGGTGGGCAGCCTCGACTCGGACACCCGCACGGACATGCCGGTCGTCGCGACCGCCACCCGCCGGAAGCGACGTGGCACGCTGGTCGGCGCGGGCGCGGCGGTGCTGGTGGCGCTGGCGGGGCTCGGCGTGGCGCTCGGCGCGACCGGCGAGCCCGACGCCCCGGCGGTCAAGGTTCCAGAGGCGACCGTCCCGGCGCCGGAGCCGAGCGACGGCGCCGAGGCGCCGGTGAAGCGGAACGACACCCCCGACACCCGTCGGTCGTACCGGCCCACCGGCTCCACTACCAGCCCTTCGCCGACGGCCACCGCGCCTCCGGTCTCGCCCCAGCCGAGCGGGTCGGTGGCCCCGGAGTCACCGCGTCCCACCGCCACGGCCGAACCGTCGGGCACGCCGCCCCCCAGCACCGTTCCGACGCAGACCACGCCGCCGGTGGTGCCGACCGAGTCGCAGAACCCGCCGGGGGACCCGGCCAATCCGCCGGTGGTCTGACCGCCGGCACCCCGGCGGCGTGCTGGTGGTGGAGCGCCTGTAGACCCGGGCGCCGCTGGCCGGTCCCGCCGCCCGGGGTGGGCGACGGGACCGGCCGGCGGATGTCACTGGTCGCCGAGCGCCTCGACGACCGGCCGGGACAGCGCCCGGCGGGCCGGCAGCACCGAGGCGACCAGGGCGGCCACGACCGCGACCCCGAGGATCAGCCCGAGCTGCCCGACCGGCAGCACCACCGCGAAGTCGCCGCTGATCCGGCCCAGCAGGGCCATCGCGGCGGCGCTGACCCCGGTGCCGAGGCCGACCCCGAGCACCGCGCCGACCAGCGCCATCAGCACCGCCTCCACGGCCAGCATGGCCCGCATCCGACCCCGGGTCAGCCCGACCGCCCGCAGCACGGCGTTCTCCCGGGTCCGCTCCACGACCGACAGGCTCAGCGTGTTCGCGACCCCGACCAGCGCGATCACCACGGCCAGGCCGAGCAGCGCGGTGACGAAGGCGAGCAGCATGTCGACCGTGCCCGTGAGCATCTTCTTGTACGCGCCCTGGTCCATCAGGTTGGCTGTCGGATACCGGGCCACCACCGCCTCGATGGCGACCCGGGCCTGGCCGGCGGAGACCCCGTCCGCGGGGTCGATCTCCGCCAGGTAGCCCCGCTCGTCGGGGAAGAGCGCGGCGAAGTCGGCCTCCACGACCTCGATCACGTGACCGTCGGGTACGGGACTCCCGGCCAGTGCCGGCCCGTCGGCGGTGACGACCGCGGCCACCCGGAACGACCTGCCGCGCACGGTGACGGTGGAGTCCGTCGTCCAACCCCGTGCCTTGGCCAACTCCCGGTGCACCAGCACCGACCCGGGCCCGAGCCGGTCGGCGTCGCCCGCCACGACCCCCGTCAGCGTCCGGCCGACCAGGGCGGGGTGCGCGGCCCGGACCTGCACGTCGGCGGTGACGGCGCCGCGCTGCTCGTGCACCACCGCCAGCTCGGGCCGGGCGCGCAGCTCGGCCACGAGTGATGCCGGCAGGTCCCCGCCGATCCCGGTGACCAACCAGTCGACGCCGATCTCGGCGTCCACGCTGCGCTCGATGCCGTCCTTGGTGCTGCGGGCGCCCACCACGAAGGCCGACACGAGACCGATCCCGATCACCAGGGCGGTGGCGGTCGCCGCGATCCGGCGCGGGTTGCGCACGGCGTTCGCCACGGCCAGGCCGGCGGTGGCCCCGAACAGCCTGCGGGCCGGCCAGCCCAGCACCCGGACCAGCGCCGGCACGAGCACCGGGCCGAACAGCACGATCCCGAAGAAGGTGAGCACGCCACCGGCGGCCACCAGCACCACCTGGACGGCGAACGCGGCGCCGACCAGCGCGGCGATCCCGGCGGCGAAGACCAGCACGCCGACGGTCAGCCGGAGCCGGCCGGCACCCCGGGCGGGCTGGACCGCCGCGTCGGTGAGCGCGGCGACCGGGGCGACCCGGGTGCCCCGCCACGCGGGCAGCAGGGCGGCACCCATCGTGATCGCCGTGCCCAGGAGCAGGCTGACCAGCACCGTCGGCGCGGTGACGGTGAGCCCGCCGGAGACCGGCGCGTCGAGTCGCGTCATCAGCTGGTTCATGCCGCCGGCCAGGGCCACGCCGATCAGCACGCCGGCCACGGAGGCGATCAGCCCGACCAGCGCGGCTTCCAGCAGCGCGGCGCGGAACAGCTGGCCCCGGGTCGCGCCGACCAGCCGCAGCAGCGCGGTCCGCCGGGTCCGCTGGGCCAGCACGATGGCGAACGTGTTGGCGATGACGAAGCCGGCGACCACGACGGCGACTCCGGCGAAGGTCAGCAGCACCATGTTGAACTGCTGGAGGTCGCGCACCGCGTCGGTCACGGCATCGTCGAGGATGCGCTGCCGGAACTTGACGGTGGCACCGGCGCCGACTGCCTCGGTGGCCCGGTCGGCCAGTGCCTCGTCGGCCACGCCCGGCCGCGCGGCCACCATGATCCGGTCGAAGCCCCGCTGGCCGGTCACGGCGAGCGCGTCCGCGCCGACCAGGCCGATGAACGGGCCGCCGACGTCCCGGGCGCTGCCGGCCACGTCGACCGTGCCGACCAGCGTGTACGGGCGGGCCGCTCCCCCGCCGCCACCGACGCGTACTCCGGCGCCGAGGGCGAATCCCTCCTCGTCGGCGGTCTCGGCGTCCAGCACCACCTCGCCGGGGCGGTCGGGCAGCCGGCCGGACATCACGTCGTACGAGCGCAGCGCCTCGTCGACGGGGATCGCGGCGAGGACGCCGTAGCCGAGCACGGGGCGGCCGTCGGCGCCGACGATCCCGCCGGAGCCGAGCAGTTCCCCCTCGGCGGCGGCGACCCCGTCTAGGGAACGCACCTTCTCGACCAGCGCCGTCGGCAGCGGGTCGTCGGTCGCGGAGTAGACGGCGAGGTCGGTGTGCCGGTCGAACGCCCCGGCCCGGTCGTACGCGCCGGCCCGCATACCGTCGACGAACATCAGCGTGCCGGCGATGAACGCGACGCCGAGCACGATGGCCAGCGACGAGAGCATCAGGCGCAGCGCCTCGGCGCGGAGCTGGCGCAGGGTCGTCCGGATCACCGGGTCACCGCCTCGCGGCCGGCGGCCGGTACGCGCGCCCGGTCCAGGCCGGCGAGCGCGTCGAGCACCCGCTCGGCGGTCGGCGCGGTGAGGTCGCGCACCGGCCGGCCGTCGGCGAGGAAGACCACCCGGTCGGCGTGCGCGGCGGCCGACGGATCGTGGGTCACCATGATGACCGTCTGGCCGAGGGTGTCGACGGCCTCGCGGAGCAGGCGCAGCACCTCGGCGCCGGACCGCGAGTCCAGGTTGCCGGTCGGCTCGTCGGCGAAGATCACCCACGGCTTGGTGATCAGCGCGCGGGCGACCGCCACCCGCTGCTGCTGGCCGCCGGAGAGCTCGGCGGGACGGTGGCGCAGCCGGTCGGCGAGCCCCACCGCGGCGACGACCTGGCGCAGCCAGGCCTGTTCCGGCCGCCGGCCGGCGATCGCCAGGGGCAGCAGGATGTTCTCCTCGGCGGTCAGCGCCGGCAGCAGGTTGAACTTCTGGAACACGAAGCCGACCCGGTCGCGGCGCAGCAGGGTGAGCCGCCTGTCGTCGAGGCGGGCGAGGTCGGCGTCCCCGATGCGCACGCTGCCGGAGGTGGGCCGGTCCAGTCCGGCGAGGCAGTGCATGAGGGTGGACTTGCCGGAGCCGGACGGTCCCATGATGGCGGTGAAGTGGCCGGCGGCGAAGTCGGCGTCGACGCCGTCGAGGGCGACGACGGCGGCCTGGCCGGAGCCGTACCGCTTGGACAGGCCGCGGGCGGTGACCGCGACGCCGGCGGTGGCGTGGGCGGGAGGTGCGACGGACACGTGGAGCTCCCCGTGCAGATCGTGGCTGGGACGTCTCCGACGCTATGGGCGCCGCCGGCGGGCCGCGTCCACCCGCGCGCGGTGATCCCGCTGCGACCTCGGGAGCCCCTGACGGGGTGGTCCCGTACGACCTGGGTCGTAGATCGGCTCAGCCGCCGGGGGTGACCAGCCCGGTCTCGTACGCCAGCACCACGGCCTGCACCCGGTCGCGGAGTTGGAGCTTGGCGAGGATGCGCCCGACGTGGGTCTTCACGGTGGCCTCCGCGACGTGCACCCGGGCGGCGATCTCCGCGTTGGAGAGCCCCTGCGCGACCAGCAGGAGGATCTCCCGCTCGCGGTCGGTCAACTGGCCGACGCGGGGGTCCTCGGCGGGGCCCGGGCCGAGCCGGCCGGCGAACCGGTCGAGCAGCCGCCGGGTGATGGACGGGGCGACCACCGAGTCGCCCCGGGCGACCACCCGGATGGCCGCCAGCAACTCCTCCGGCGGGACGTTCTTGAGCAGGAATCCGCTGGCGCCGGCCTGGAGCGCGGCGAAGGCGTCCGCCTCGGTGTCGAAGGTGGTGAGCACCAGCACCCGGGGCGGACCGGCGGGACTGTCCAGGCAGATCCGGCGGGTCGCCTCGACGCCGTCCATGGTCGGCATCCGGACGTCCATCACCACGACGTCGGCCTCGACGCGGGCCAGCAGCCGCAGGGCGTCGGCCCCGTCGATCGCCTCGCCGACGACCTCCAGGTCCGGCTGGGAGTCGAGCACCATCCGGAAACCGGCGCGGACCAGCGCCTGGTCGTCCACGATCACCACGCGGACCGTCATGCCGCCGTCACCTCCGTCGTCCCGGACGTCGACGGTAGCGGTAGCCGTGCCTCCACCTGCCAGCCCCCGGCGAGTCGTGGCCCGGCGGTGAGGGTGCCGTCGTACACGCCGACCCGCTCGCGCATGCCCACCAGGCCGTGCCCGCCGGACGGGGCGGGGCTGACCGGCGGTTGGCCGCGCCCGTCGTCGACCACCCGGACCACGACGGCGTCGTCGGCGTTGGCGAGGGTGACCTCGACGCCGGCGCCGACCCCGGCGTGCTTGAGCGCGTTGGTGAGGCCCTCCTGCACCACCCGGTAGACGGTCAGCTCCAGCCCGGGCGGCATCGGCGCCGGCTCCCCGGTGACCGTGTGCCGGATCTGGAGGCCGGCGGCGCGGAAGCGGCCGAGCAGGGCGGGCAGCTCGGCCAGCGCCAGCCGGCGGTGCTCCGGGTCGGCGGTCACCCCGGCACCGCCGGGCCCACCCGCCGCGCCCAGGCCGGCCCCCGTGTCCGGCGCGCTGGGCTCCCGCAGTACGCCGACCAGCCGGCGCATCTCCTCCAGCGCCTGCCGGCCGGTGTCGGCGACCACCTTGACCGCCTGGCGGGCGGTCTCCGGGTCCCGGTCGAGCGTGAACCGCGCCCCGTCGGCCTGCACGATCATCACGGCCATGCTGTGCGCCACCACGTCGTGCAACTCCCGGGCGATGCGGGTGCGTTCCCCGGCGACGGCGGCACGAGCCTCCGCCTCGCGTTCCCGTTCCAGGGTGGCGGCCCGTTCCTCCAGGCTGAGCACGTAGAACCGGCGGGTCCGCACGTTCAGCCCGACCAGCCAGACCGCTCCGGTGACCAGCCCGTAGTAGATCGCCGCGCCCCACCAGCTGATGGCCCCCTGGGTCTGGAGGGCGGCGAGCACGACCCCGACGGCGGCCCCGATCCCGGCGATGACGCCGTCACGGAGCCGGTCGGCGTACTTGACCACGCTGTAGAGGGCGATCAGCACCGCGACGTCGTAGGCCAGCGGCCCCCACCCGGCGGCCACCTGCGCCAGTGCGAGCGTCGCCACCACGGCGGCGACCGCCGACGGGCGGGTACGGCGGAACAGCAGCGCCACCGCCATCGCGGCGCCGACCAGGGTGGCCTTCCAGCCGCCGGGCTGGTTCGCCGCGCCGGCAAGGCCGAGGAGCGCCGGCGAGGCGGCGACGAAGACGTCGAAGGCGACGCTGCGCACGGGACGACCGAGGATCGTGCGGTTCACGGTCACCCAGCGTACGTGCCACAGGTCAGGGGCTCCTCCGCCGCGGGCCCGGCACCCCTCAGGCCAGCAGGTCGCGCATCCGGTCGACCTCGACGGTCTGCTCGGTGGCGACGGAGTTGGCGAACTCCGAGAGGGTGAGGTCGGCGCCGACCTTGAGCAGGTCGGTGGCCATCTGGACCGCGCCCTGGTGGTGCTCCGTCATCATCCGCACGAAGAGCCGGTCGAACTCGGCGCCCCGCGCCGCCGCGAGCTGCCGGAGCGCCTCGGGGGTCTGCATTCCCCGCATGCCGGCGTGGTCGTGCCCGGCCACCTCGGTGGAGAGGCCCCGGGCCTGGAGCCAGCCCCGCATCAGGCTGATCTCCGGCCCCTGGCTGGCCCGGATCCGCTCGGCGAGGGCACGCAGGGCCGGGTTGCCGGCACGGTCGGGGGCCAGCTCCGCCATCTCGAGCGCCTGGGCGTGGTGCGGGATCATCATCCGGACGAACCAGACGTCCATCGAGTTGTGCCGGGCCGTGTTGGCGTCGCGCATCTCCTCGGCGGGCCGGATCGCGGCGGTCTCGCCAGGCCGACCGGGAACGATCACGTCGGGTCGGGGCGGGCCGGTCGGTGTGGCCGTGGGGGCGGGGGTGGCGGCGGATCCCGCCGGGGCGGCGGTCGGGCTGCCACCCGTGAACGACAGGACGACAGCCACCACCGCCAGCACGAGCGCGGATGTGACGACAGCCAGGATCCGGGTGCGGCGGTCGGTCATGGCGACTCCCCCCTCGTAGAGGTCGTGGCGATCGTAACCATCGATACCGAAGCTCAAATGTGATGCGCGTCACATTGATGGAACTCATTGGACTGTAAGGTGTGCCCCAATCGTCATCCCCTCCCGAAGGGCCTCGCCGATGACCAGTCTCCGCACTCTGCGGGCCCGGCGGCTCACCACGGTGAGCCTGGCCGCGGCCGGCCTCCTCCTCGCCAGCGTCGCCGCCGCCCCGCCCGGCAGTGCCGGCGCGACGGCGCGCTCGGCTCCATCGGCCACGGTGGACACCACCAACACCATCCCCGGCGTCGACGAGATCGTCAGCAGCCCCAACCTCCGGCAGGTCGCCAACCTGCCGAAGCAGGCCCCGCTGGACGCCACGAACAGCGATCTCTCGTTCCAGGGCCGCTACGCCTTCGCCGGCAACTACAACGGCTTCGTCATCTACGACATCGCCCGGCCGACCGCGCCGACCGTGGTGGCGCAGGTGTACTGCCCCGGGTCGCAGAACGACATCTCCGTCCACGGTGACCTGCTCTTCCTCTCCACCGACTCCTCGCGCAGCGACGACTCCTGCAACAGCACCAGCGCGCCGGCCACGGCGAAGGAGTCCTGGGAGGGCATCAAGGTCTTCGACATCAGCGACAAGGCCAACCCGCGCTACGTCAAGGCGGTCGAGACGGCCTGCGGCTCGCACACCCACACCCTCGTGCCGGGCAAGGACCGCAAGACGGTCTACCTGTACGTCTCCTCGTACAGCCCGCGGGCGGAGTTCCCCGACTGCCAGCCCCCGCACGACTCCATCTCCATCGTCAAGGTGCCGCTGCGGTCGCCGACCGACGCGGCGGTGGTGGCCACCCCGAACCTCTTCCCCGACGGCGGCTACGAGGGCCGTCCCGGCGGCT
Organism: Micromonospora sp. NPDC048170; assembly: GCF_040652795.1. Taxonomy (NCBI): domain Bacteria; kingdom Bacillati; phylum Actinomycetota; class Actinomycetes; order Micromonosporales; family Micromonosporaceae; genus Micromonospora; species Micromonospora sp. NPDC048170. The sequence continues at coordinate 69,305 of NZ_JBEZMR010000018.1, read as the reverse complement.
CGGCGACCACCGGCTGCCACGACATCACCGCCTACCCGGAGAAGAACCTCGCCGCCGGCGCCTGCATGGGTGACGGCATCCTGATGGACATCTCGAACCGGGAGGCCCCACGGCTGATCAACCGGGTCCGGGACACCGTCAACTTCGCGTTCTGGCACTCGGCCACGTTCAACAACGCCGGCAACAAGGTGATCTTCACCGACGAGCTGGGCGGCGGCGGCGCGGCCACCTGCAACGAGACCATCGGCCCCGACCGGGGCGCCGACGCCATCTACGACATCACCGGTCGCGGTGACGCCCGGAAGATGGTGTTCCGCAGCTACTACAAGATCCCCCGGATGAACGCCGACACCGAGAACTGCGTGGCGCACAACGGCTCGCTGATCCCCGTGCTCGGGCGCGACATCATGGTCCAGGCGTGGTACCAGGGCGGCATCTCCGTCTGGGACTTCACCGACTCGGCCAACCCCAAGGAGATCGCGTTCTGGGAGCGGGGCCCGCTGTCGGCCGACCGGCTGACCGGCGGCGGTTCCTGGTCCGCGTACTACTACAACGGCTACATCTACTCCAACGACATGGTCAAGGGCCTCGACGTCCTGAAGCTGACCGACTGGCGGACCTGGACGGCGAACCTCGTCCGGTACCGCGAGCTGAACGCGCAGACCCAGCCCAGCTACCTGAGCTGGTAGTCGCACCCCGCGCCGACGGGCCCGGCCCCCCACGGGGGCCGGGCCCGTTCGTGTCCACTACGGACGGGGCGGCGGTGCTCAGCCGGCCGGCGGGTACGGATCGTCCTGGTAGGTGTACTCCGTCTCGATCCTGCCGTCGGAGGTGTGCACCACGAGTTGGCTCGGCTCGTTGCCGTGCGCCGCCCGACGCCCCTCCTCGACGGCTCGCTGCTTGGTGTCGAACGTACCGACGACCTGGTTGCCCTGCTCGACCTTCCAGCCGCCACCGTTCGGCACGACGTGGTATTCGTTGCGCTTCATGTCAGTCACCCGCCTCTCGGTCAGCCACGGGGATACCCGGGCCCCCGGGACGGAAAACCCTCCTCGATGGACGACCGTTCGCCGCCGCCGGGGCGTCCAACGGCCAGGCGGCGGCGAGTCCGGTCCGGGGCGGCCGGTCACCCCGGCAGCGGTGCCTCGTCGCCCCGGGTGCGGCGCGGCCCGACCAGCCGGCGCACCATCGGCGCGGCGTTCCACTTCGCCGCCCCCACCAGGTCGCGGGCGTGCTCCAGCACCGTGTAGTCGGGCCGGGCCCGGCCGTCGGCGAGAGCCCGGTCGAGGTCGTTGCCGCACCGGGTAAGCACGCTGTCGAAGTCCCGGCGCACCGGTTCGAGCAGGTGGTAGCCGAACGAGCGGTGCAGTCGGGCGAAGAACGGCTTGTAGAGCCGGGCCCGCTCGTGCAGCCCCGAGGAGTACGACATCGGGTTCTTCGGCCGGCGCCGGACGTAGTCGGGCAGCAGGTCGGCGAAGGCCCGCCGGACGATCCACTTCTCCTGCCCCTCGCGCATCTTCAGCCCGATCGGCAGCCGCATCGCCAGCTCGACCAGGCTCAGGTCGAGGAACGGCACGCGGGCCTCCACCCCGTGCCCCATGCTGGCCCGGTCGACGCGCTGCAACTCCGTACGGCAGAGGTTGCGGATCTTGTGCAGGAAGAGCCTCCGGGACGCCTCGGGGCCGACCTCGTGGTACATCGGGTAGCCGCCGAACAGCTCGTCCGAGCCGTCCCCGGTGAGCACCACCTTCACGCCCAGCTCGCGCAGCCGACGGAACAGCGGCACGGTGACGACCGCGTTGATGATGTCGCCGTACTCGGTCAGCTCGGACATCCGGATGGCGTCCCGGATGTCGGCGAGCCGGATGTCACGGGGACGCACCTCGATCACCTCGTGCGGCACCCCCAGGTCCTTCGCGAGCCGCCGCGCGTACGCCACGTCGGGGCTGTCCGGCACGCCGACCGTGACCGCGACGCAGTCCGGGTGCATCTCGCGCACGTGCAGCAGGGCCAGCGAGCTGTCCAGCCCGCCGGAGAGCACCACCCCCACGGTGAGGTCGGTGTCCACCCGCATCCGGATGCTGTCGGTGAGGGCGGCCCGGACGAGCAGGGCGGCCTCGTCCGGGTCGTCCACCACCGGCAGCCCGTCGCCAAGGGCGAGCAGGTCGACGTACGCGCGCAGCCGGACCGGCCCGTCGGGCTCGGCCCAGCCGTGGTGCCCGGGCGGCACCTCGGCGATCGGTGCGCGATGCCCCACCAGCGCCTTGACCTCGCTGGCGACGTGCAGGCAGCCGGGCGTCCGGGCCCAGTACAGCGGCTTGACGCCGAGCGGGTCGCGGACCAGGTAGGCCCGGCCGGTGGCCCGTTCCACGACGGCGAAGGCGTACTCGCCGCGCAGCCGGGTCACCATGCCCTCGCCCCACCGCAGGAACGCCGCGAGCACCACCTCGGTGTCGCTGGTGCCGCGGAATCGGTGCCCCAGCCCGACCAGTTCCGCGCGCAGCTCGTGGTGGTTGAAGACCTCGCCGTTGTAGCAGAGCAGCCACCGCTCGTCGGCGGAGGCCCATGGTTGCACGGCGCGTTCCCGGTCCACGATCCGCAGCCGTCGGGTGCCGGCGAGCAGGCCGTTCTCGTAGCGAGCCTCGGTGACCTCGCCCCGTGGGGCGAGGGTGGCGAGCATCCGCCGGAAGGTCGTCGGATCGGCTTCGGGGCCGAGGCTCAACGCGATGCCGCACACCGGACTCAGACCCCCATCTCGGCTTCGTACGCCCGGCGCAGCCGCCGCCGCGCCGTCGGCGCGAGGCAGAGGTGCCACGCCTGCCCCTCGTCGACCACGTTGATCTCGCCAGCCTGCTGCCTGGCCAGCAGCAGCTCGGCCAGGGTGTCCCGGACGCCGAACCGGCCGAACCACTCCATCTCGACGTCGACCGCCCAGCCGAGGCAGTGGCCGCTGGGCACCATGGCGGCGTACCCGAGTCGGCGCAGCCGGTGCTGGTGCTCGGCGCTGCGGACCAGGCTGGTCACCCACAGCGGCGGGGTGGCGGGCGGGGCACTGGCGGCGAACTGCCGGGCGACGTCGTTGAGCAGCGCCACCACCTCGCGGCGGGCCCGCCGGAAGCGCAGACCGGCGGTACGCGGCGTGGCGTCGGGCCGCAGCCGGCGCTGTGCCGCCCGCAGCCCGCGCCGCAGCAGTGTCCGCGGCTGCTCGGTGTACCGGAAGCGCAGCAGGTCCCGCCGGCGCAGCCACTCCAGGTCCACCAGGTCGCCGCTCGCGTCGACCTGGGCGTCGGTGAGGAAGGTGGCAGCGTCGCGCCACCACATCACGTCGATGCGGGAGAGCAGGTAGATCCGGACCAGCGCGGTGAGGTCGGCGGCGGAGCTGCGCGCGTTCGGCTCGTATCGGGCCATCTCCAGCAGCAGCGTCTCGCGGGCGCCGACCAGCCCCTGCGGGGTGGCGTCGAGCACGGCGGCGATCGCCGGCTCGCGCAGCCGGTCGTCGATCAGCACCTGCCGGGCGGCGGTGCAGGACGCCCCGGCCAGGGCGCCGACCTCGACCAGCAACTCGGCCACGGCCGCCCGGTACGCGTCGAGGTCCGGCGCGGCGGCGGGCCGCGGCGGCGTGGCGGACGCGCGCCGCCGGGCCGGGGCGGCGGGGGTGACGGAGGAACCGGGCTGCTGTCCCGGGCTTCGGCTGGGCACTCGCATTGGTCGGGTCCTCTCTCCCGTCATGACACCACTGGGTGCATCGCCCTGCACACACGGTAATCACGTCGGACGGGATGAGTGCGAACAATCCTCCTATCTACTTCCAAGGGGCGGCCGACGGTCGCCGCCGGGCACGAACGGTCACGCTCGGGACGCCGTGGACCAGTTCGACCGTACGCACGCCGCCGGGCCAGCCCGCCGGACCTCGCCGGACCCGCGCGGGCGGCTGTGGTGCCGGTCGGCGAAACGGCGTCGCGGCGGTGATGAAAAGCTTGCGGCATGAGTTCCGCACCCGTACGGCACGACCCGACCACCGAGCCCGGCTCCGACACCCTCGACAACACGAGCGCCTTCGCGGATCTCGGGCTGCGCGCCGAGTTGCTGGGCGCGCTGTCCGCCCTCGGCTACGAGGAGCCCACTCCGATCCAACGGGAGGCGATCCCGCCCCTGCTGGCCGGTCGGGACCTGCTGGGCCAGGCCGCGACGGGTACGGGCAAGACGGCCGCCTTCGCCCTGCCGCTGTTGCAGCGGATGCCGGACGACCGGCCCGGCCACGCCCCGGTGTCGCTCGTGCTGGTGCCCACCCGCGAACTCGCGGTGCAGGTCTCCGAGGCGTTCCACCGCTACGGCAAGGACCTGGGCACGCGGGTGCTGCCGATCTACGGCGGGCAGCCGATCGGCCGGCAGTTGCGCGCCCTGGACTCCGGGGTCGACGTCGTGGTCGCCACGCCGGGCCGCGCGCTGGACCACATCGCCCGGGGCACGCTGGACCTGGGCTCGCTGGCCACGGTCGTGCTCGACGAGGCCGACGAGATGCTCGACATGGGTTTCGCCGAGGACATCGAGGCGATCCTGGAGCACGCGCCGGAACAGCGGCAGACGGTGCTCTTCTCGGCGACGATGCCGGCGCGCATCGACGGGCTGGCCCGCAAGCACCTGACGGACCCGGTGCGCATCCTCATCGCCCGCGAGCAGCCGGTGGCCGGCGAGGCGCCCCGGGTGCGGCAGAGCGCGTACATCGTCGCCCGGGCGCACAAGCCGGCGGCACTGGGCCGGGTGCTGGACGTCGAGTCCCCCACCGCGGCGATCGTCTTCTGCCGCAGCCGGGAGGAGGTCGACCGGCTCACCGAGACCATGAACGGCCGGGGCTACCGGGCCGAGGCGCTGCACGGCGGGATGAGCCAGGAGCAGCGCGACCGGGTGATGGGCCGGCTGCGCACGGGCACCGCGGACCTGCTGGTGGCCACCGACGTGGCCGCCCGCGGCCTGGACGTCGAGCAGCTCACCCACGTGGTCAACTACGACGTCCCGTCGGCCCCCGAGTCGTACGTGCACCGGATCGGCCGGGTGGGCCGGGCCGGACGGGAGGGCGTGGCGATCACGCTGGCCGAGCCGCGTGAGCACCGGATGCTCAAGACCATCGAACGGGTCACCGGGCAGCGGATCAGCATCGACAAGATCCCGACGGTGGCGGACATGCGCACCCGACGGTTGGAGCTGACCCAGGGCGCCCTGCGGGAGAGCCTGCTGGAGGACGACCTCGACCCGTACCGGGCGATCGTGGAGTCGCTGACCGACGAGTTCGACCTGGTGGAGGTGGCCCTCGCGGCGGTGAAGCTGGCACACGAGGCGACGTCGCCGGGCTCGGACGACGAGGAGGAGATCCCCCAGATTCCCGTCCGGGGCCCGCGCGAGGGGCGGCCGGAGGCCGGCGGCCGGGGCGAGCGCCGCGCCGGTGGCCGCCCGCGCGCCGGCGGCACCACCCAGGTCTTCATCGGGCTGGGCCGGCGCGCCGGGGTCCGCCCGCAGGATCTGGTGGGCGCGATCACCGGCGAGACCGGAGTCAGCGGCCGGGACATCGGCTCCATCGAGATCGCCGACCGGTTCTCGCTGGTGGAGGTGCCCCAGAGCGTCGCCGACGAGGTGATCGCGGGGCTGCGCGGCAGCACCATCAAGGGCCGCAAGGCGACCGTACGCCGCGACCGTGACGGCGACGGGGGCGGCGAGCGCCGCTTCGACGGGGCCGACCGGCGCGAGCGCCGCGACCGGGACTTCGACCGGCGCGACCGCCGCTGAGCCGGTGCAGGGACAAGCACCTTCCTCACGCCTCGGCGCGGGGACCCCTGCTGGCGCCTGGCGTCAGCAGGGGTCCTTCCGCACGCCTCAGGCGGCGGTGAGGGCCGGGTCGGGGCGGCTGTCGGCGTCGGCCGGGCGCAGCGCCAGGGCGAGCACGTCGGCGACGTCGGCCGGGGTGTGCACGGTCAGTGCCTCCCGGACCTCGGCGGGCAGGTCGTCGAGGTCCGGCTCGTTGCGGGCCGGGATGACGACCTCGGTCAGGCCGGCCCGGTGGGCGGCGAGCAGCTTCTGCTTCACCCCGCCGATGGGCAGCACCCGGCCGGAGAGGGTCACCTCGCCGGTCATCCCGAACTCGGGCCGCACCGGCCGGCCGCTGGCCAGCGACGCCAGGGCGGTGACCATGGTGATGCCCGCGCTGGGGCCGTCCTTGGGCACCGCGCCCGCCGGCACGTGCAGGTGGATCCGCCGCCCGGCCAGGGCGTTCGGGTCGAGTCCGAGCCGGCGCCCGTTGGAGCGCAGGTACGACAGCGCGATGTGCGCGGACTCCTTCATCACGTCGCCGAGCTGGCCGGTCAGGGTCAGCCCCGGCTCGCCCTCCATGCTGGTGGCCTCGATGAAGAGCACGTCGCCGCCGGCCCCGGTGACCGCCAGGCCGGTGGCCACGCCGGGCACCGCCGTCCGCTCCGCCGACTCCGGGGTGAACTTCGGCCGACCGAGGTAGGTGGCGAGGTTGCCGGTGTCGACGCGGACGGGCGCCGGGTCGGTGGCCAGGGCCACCGCGACCTTGCGGAGGATCTTCGCCAGCGCCCGTTCGAGCTGCCGCACGCCGGCCTCCCGGGTGTACTCGCCGGCGATCCGGGCGAGGGCGTCGTCGGCGACGCCGACCTCCTCGGCGGTCAGCCCGGCCCGCTCCCGCTGCCGGGGCAGCAGGTGGTCCCGGGCGATGGCGACCTTCTCCTCCTCGGTGTACCCGTCGAGGGTGACCAGTTCCATCCGGTCCAGCAGCGGGCCGGGGCTGGCCTCCACCACGTTGGCGGTGGCCAGGAAGAGCACGTCGGACAGGTCGAGGTCGACCTCGAGGTAGTGGTCGCGGAAGGTGTGGTTCTGCGCCGGGTCGAGCACCTCCAGCAGGGCGGCGGCCGGGTCGCCGGAGTAGCCGGCGGCGAGCTTGTCGACCTCGTCGAGCAGCACGACCGGGTTCATCGAGCCGGCCTCACGCAGGGCGCGCACGATCCGCCCTGGCAGCGCGCCGACGTAGGTGCGCCGGTGGCCGCGGATCTCGGCCTCGTCGCGCACGCCGCCGAGGGAGACCCGGACGAAGTTGCGACCGAGGGCGCGGGCGATCGACTCGCCGAGGCTGGTCTTGCCGACGCCGGGCGGGCCGGCGAGGGCGAGCACCGCGCCGGAGCCCCGGCCGCCGACGACGCCGAGGTTGCGCTCGGCCCGCCGGTTGCGTACGGCGAGGTACTCCAGGATGCGGTCCTTCACGTCGGCGAGCCCGGCGTGGTCGGCGTCGAGCACGGCGCGGGCCGCGGCCAGGTCCGTGCTGTCCTCGGTACGGGTGCCCCACGGCATCTCCAGCACCGTGTCGAGCCAGGTCCGGATCCAGCCTGCCTCCGGGGAGGCGTCGCTGGCCCGTTCCAGCTTGCCGACCTCGCGCAGCGCCGCCTCGCGGACCTTGTCGGGCAGCTCGGCGGCCTGCACACGGGCCCGGTAGTCGGCGGAGCCGTCCGGTTCCTCCTCGCCGAGTTCCTTGCGGATGGCGGAGAGCTGTTGGCGAAGCAGGAACTCCCGCTGGGACTTCTCCAGCCCCTCGCGGACGTCGGTGCTGATCTGCTCGGCGATCTCCTGCTCGGCCAGGTGATCCCGCACCCAGCCGACGAGCAGTTCCAGCCGGGCCGTGACGTCCCGGGCGGCGAGCAGTTCGGTCTTCTGGGCGAGGCTGAGCCAGGACACGTAGCCGGCCGAGTCGGCCAGCTCGGAGAGGTCGGTCATCCGCTCCATCGCGTCGATGACCTGCCAGGCGCCGCGCTGCTGGAGCACGGACGTCATCAGGGCGCGGTACTCGCGGGCCAGTTCGCGGGCTCGGCCGGCGGGGACGGGCTCGTCGAGCTCGGTCGCCTCGACCCAGAGGGCGGCGCCGGGACCGGGCACGCCGGAGCCGATCCGGGCGCGGGACAGGCCGCGGACGACGGCGGCCGGTTCGCCGCTGGGCAGCCGGCCGACCTTCTCGATGGTGGCGACCGCGCCGACGGGGCCGTACTCGCCGTCGAGGCGGGGCACGGCGAGCAGTTTGTGGTCACCGGTGGCGCGGGCCGCGTCGACGGCGGCCTGGGTGGTCGGGTCGAGGGTCACCGGGATCACCATGCCGGGCAGGAGCACGGCGTCGGTCAGGGGAAGTACCGGGAGAGTTGCCATCGAACACCTGCTATCGCGTTGAGTTGAGCGTGTCCAACTCAAGTAACAAAGCGTTCCCCTTGTTCCGGGTTGTGACCCAGGACACGTAACAGCGGCGCAGTGCCGCCGGGATCACGAGCAGGCACCCGAGCAGAAACGCACGCGAAGCGGATGACGGCAGCGCCGCCACGCGAGTTGCGAAGCTCCACACCGGCCCGAGCGGGTGGCACCGGCCGACCAGGCCGGGCCGATCGGCGACCGAACGGGCTTTGCGCCGAGCCGTTTTCCCGCGATAGCGCGACTCGCCGAAATAAGGACGACGCGCATTGTTGCGGATTCACCATGGGATAGGTCAAACTTTGACCACACCCCGCCCCACACAGGGAGTAATTGACGATGGCGAGAAAAGTAATCACGGTCCTGACCGACGACCTCGACGGTGGAAAGGCAGACCGGACCGTCGAGTTCAGTCTGGACGGCGTGGCCTACACCATCGACGTCTCCGACGAGAACGCGGGTGTGCTGCGCAAGGCCCTCGACCCGTACATCAACGCTGGCCGGCGAATCGGTCGCGGATCCGTCGACACCGGGCGGGGACCTCGCCGGGCAGGCGCGTCGGGCGGCTCGGGAATGGACCGGGAGCAGAACCGGGCCATCCGGGAATGGGCCACCAAGAACGGCTACAAGATTTCCGAGCGCGGCCGCATCCCGGTCGAGGTCGTGGAGGCGTACAAGAACCGCTGACCGGCACCGGGCTCGCGCTCGGGCTCACGCGGGGTCACGCTGAGGAATCAGCGTGACCCCGCCGGTCTTTTCCCACGGCAGTCCATTCGCACGGCCCGCACCCCGTCGCGGCTCATTCTCGGCCGGGTCCATTCGCCGCTTCGACGCAGGCGGGGGGTCAGGCCGCTCCGGATCGGCCGGCATCGAACCCCCATCGGCCGGGCGTCCGTGATCATCGCCACGATCGCACAGACACGACGCAGATCGCCGCACTTCGCGAGTGTAATGAGCGACAGCTTTGTCGAGCATTACATGCACGGATCACGGGGGTGGCGGATGACGCGATGGTGGAGCCAGACAGCCGGCGGGTTGCCCCGCACCTTCTGGCACCTCTGGACGGCCACGCTGATCAACCGCCTCGGCAGTTTCGTCGCCATCTACCTCGGCGTATATCTGGTGACGGTACGCGACCTCAGCCCCGCGTACGCCGGGATCGTGATCGGGTTGCACGGGGCCGGCGGCGCGGCCGGGGGCGTGCTCGGCGGAATCGTCGCGGACCGGTGGGGCCGGCGGCCGGCCATGCTCGGCGGGAACGTGGCCGCCGCGGCGGCGGCGGTGGCGCTCGGCCTGAGCGGGCACCCGGTGACGATCGCGGCCCTGACGCTGCTGCTCGGGCTCTTCCTGGGCGTCGCCCGGCCCGCCTTCACGGCGACCATCATCGACGTGGTGGGCGAACGGGACCGGCTGCGCGCGCTGACGCTCAACTACTGGGCGATCAACATCGGGTTCGCCGTCGCCGCGACCGTTGCCGGCCTGCTGATCCGGGTCGACCCGCTGCTGCTGTTCGCGATCAACGCGGCGGTGCTGCTCGGCACCGCCGCCCTGATCGGCCTGAAGGTGCCCGAGTCGCGCCCCGCCGCGGTGACCGTCGGGCAGTTCACCCGCGCCGACTCCGGCGGGCTCGGCACCGTGCTGCGGGACCGGGTCTTCCTGACCTTCACCGCCCTCACCGGGCTGGCCTGGCTCTGCATCCAGGCCAGCGTGATGCTGCCCGTGGCGTTGCAGGACGACGGCCTGCCGGCATCGGCGTACGGGCCGGTCATCGCGGTCAACGGCGTGATGATCGTGCTGGGGCAGCTCTTCGTGCCCCGGCTGGTCGGCCGCTTCGACCGGTCCCGCACCATCGCGGTCGCAGTCGTGGTGATCGGTGTCGGCTTCGCCCTGACCGCGCTGGCCGACACCGTCTGGTTCTACGCGCTCACGGTGGCCGTCTGGACGCTGGGCGACATGCTCATGACCCCGTCGAACTCGGCGCTGACCGCGGACCTGGCGCCGGCCGCTCAGCGCGGCCGATACCAGGGCGTCTATTCGCTCGGTTTCGCGTTCGCCAGCTTCGCCGGGCCGACGCTGGGCGGGCTGGTCGCCGCCCGGTTCTCCACCGACGCCCTCTGGCTGGGGCTGTTCGGGCTGGCCCTGCTGGTGGCCGCCGGCAACCTCGCGGCGGCCCGGCCCCGGGCCCGGCGGATCGCCGCGCTGCGGGCCGCCGCGACGCCGGCCGCCCCGCGGGAGGCGGCGACGCTGTCGTGAGCGCGTGCCGGGCCGAGAACTGCTGGCGCGAGGCCCGGCCCGCTCCGCATCGGTACCCGCGGTGGGTGGAGGGTCAGTCGGCGCAGAGGTGCGCGAACGCGAAGCCGTCCGTCATCTCGCCGTGCCGCGACTCCAGCCGCCGGATCTCGGCGAGCAGCTCGTCGTGGGGCGTCAACACCGGCTCGGCCTGGTCCGGCGCGCGCATCCGCTCGCCGACGGCCACCGCCGCCAGGTCCTCGGCCAGCCGGCCCGGATCCACCCCGACGGAGACCCGCTGCTCGTGCACCGTCACCCGCTCCACGAGGCAGGCCCCTGGGCGCACCTGCACCCAGCTCCACCCCTCGGCCGGCCCGCCCGACCAGCGCACGTGCAGCCCCCGGACGATCGGGTCGGCCAGCCGCCGCGACACGTACGCCTCCACGGCGGCGGCCCGGGCCAGGGCACCGAGGTCGTTGACGTGACCGGTCCGCCCGTCGGGCAGCCGGCCGAGGATGTCGCGGAACCCGACCGGGGGCACGTCGGCGTCGTCGGGCTCCCCCGCGCCGAGAGCCGCGTACCCGCGCGCGTCGAGCACGTACGCCACGAGCCGGCGCCCGTGCCCGTCGGCTCGCAGCGTCGGCGAACCGATCCGCAGCACCGCCAGGCCGACCGCCTCCGCGACCGCGTTCTTCAGCCGCTCGACCCGCTGCCCGGCGGAGCCGGCTGGCGCGACGGGGCCGATCTCGACGGCGAAGACCGGCCGGCCCGTGTCGGCGGTGCAGACCACCAGGTCGTAGCCCTCCCGGATGGCCGTGCTCCACTGGTTGCCGGTGACGCCCGGCGGGCGGCCCTGCACCAGTTCGCCGAGCCGGTGGGGACCGTGCACGACCTGGCCGCCCCGGGCGAACAGCGGGTCGCGCCCACCGTCCCCGCCGACCGCGCGCAGCCAGGATCCGTCCCCACCACCGGTGCTCGTCATCCGCCCGATCCGTCCGTCCCGCCACCGATCTCGGCCGACGCGTCGGCCGCAGCGAGTCTAGGCCGTCGATCATGCCGGCGCGGTGGTGGTGCCCCTCGGGGCCGTACGGCCGGAATTCGGTTGAGGCCCCCGCTCCACACCGGTGGGATACGCGGGTGAACATCTTCCTGAGCACCGGGCGGCTGGTGCTGCGCGAGTTCACCCCCGACGACGCGGAGCTGCTCGTCGCGCTCGACGGCGATCCCGAGGTGATGCGGTACCTCACCGGCGGGCGCCCCACCGCGCCCGAAACGGTCCGGGAGCGCCAACTGCCCCGGATCCTCGCCCACTACCGGCGACCGCCGGGACTGGGCTGGTGGGCGGCGCAGGACCGGGGCTCGGGCGACTTCCTGGGCTGGTTCGAGTTCCGCCCGACCCGCGACGGCGACGCCGACGAGGTGGAACTGGGCTACCGGCTGCGCCGGGCCGCCTGGGGTGCCGGCCTCGCCACCGAGGGCTGCCGGGCGCTGATCGACAAGGGCTTCACCGGGCTCGGCGTGGAGCGGGTCACCGCGAACACGATGACCGTCAACGCCGCGTCCCGCCGGGTGATGGAGAAGTCCGGGCTGCGGTTCGTACGGACGTACGCCGGGGACTGGCCGGAGATGATCGACGGCGCGGAACACGGCGAGGTGGAGTACGCGCTGACCCGGCAGCAGTGGCTGCTCGCCACCGACCGACGTGACACCGACGGGCGAGCGGCCGACCACGCCGCCGGAGGTGCCGGCCCGCCCGGTCGGGCATGATCGAGGCGCACCCGCCGATCGTCGGCGGACGGGACCGGGGAAGGTGCGCGGGATGCGGGTCGTGTCGCTGGTGCCGTCGCTGACCGAGGCCGTGGCCCTGACCCTGCCGGGTCTGCTGGTCGGCGCCACCGACTGGTGCACCCACCCGGCCGGGCTGGACGTGGCACGGGTCGGCGGGAGCAAGTACCCCGACCTGGACCGGGTGCTCGCGCTGCGGCCCGACCTGGTCCTGCTCAACGTCGAGGAGAACCGCCGCGAGGATGCCGACGCGCTGGCCGCCGCCGGCGTACCGGTGCGGGTGACCTATCCGCGCACCGTCGACGAGGCACTGACCGAGTTGGCGGACCTCCTCCGCGACCTGGGCGCCTCGGCCGAACCGGAGTGGCTCACGGTGGCCCGTCGGGAGTGGGCCGGGCTGCCCGTGTTCCGGCCGGCCCGCACGGCGGTGGTGCCGGTCTGGCGACGGCCGTGGGTGGTGCTGGGCGCCGACACCTTCGCCGGCGACGTGCTGCGCCGGCTCGGCGTGACCAACGTGTACGGCGACGACGCCGAGCGCTATCCCCGGCCGACCCTCGACGAGCTGCGCGCCCGGGCACCGGAGCTGGTGGTGCTGCCCGACGAGCCGTACCGGTTCACCGCCGACGACGGGCCGGAGGCGTTTCCCGGCACCCCCTGCGCACTGCTCTCCGGCAGGCACCTGACCTGGTACGGCCCGTCGCTGGCCGAAGCGCCCGACATCCTCCGCGCCCAGCTCGCCGACCCGGTCGTCCGGTCGGGCTGACCCCGTCGCGGCCCGGCCTCGACCGGGTGGACACGCCGGTCAGCCGGCCGCGCGCCGGCGCCGTTCCCGGCGGGCGTCGACCACGCTCCACCCGATCGCGACGGACAGCGTCAGCACCACCACCGCGAGGGTCGACCAGACCGGCAGCTTCCCGACCGGCGTCTCGGCCAGGATCAGCTTCGCCCCGGCGAAGGCCAGCAGCACGGCCAGCCCGTACCGCAGGTAGCCGAAGTGGCGCAGCAGGCCGGCCAGGCAGAAGTACAGGCTGCGCAGGCCGAGCACCGCGAACGCGGTCGCCGTCCAGACGAGGAACGTGTCGGTGGTGATGGCCAGGATCGCCGCCACCGAGTCGATCGCGAAGACGACGTCGGTGGCCTCGATCGCGACCAGCGCCACCAGTAGCAGGGTGGCCCTGCGCCGGCCGTCGACCCGGACGGTGAACCGGCCGTCGTGGTAGCGGGACTCCGTGGGCACCAGCCGCCGGAACGCCCGGACCACGACGTTGCGGTCCGGGTCGACGTCCGGTTCGCCGCGTACGGCGAGTCGCCACCCCGTCCAGATCAGGAAGGCGCCGAGCACCACGCCGGCCCAGGTCAGCCGCTCCAGCAGCTCCGCACCGGCGAAGATGAAGGCCAGCCGGAACGCGAGCGCGCCGACGACCCCCCAGAAGAGCACCTTGTGCTGGTACTCGGCGGGTACCCGGAAGTACCCGAACAGCAGCGCGAAGACGAAGACGTTGTCGACGGAGAGCGCCTTCTCCAGCAGGTAACCGGAGAAGTACGCCACGGCCGGCTCGCCACCCCGCCACAGCAGGATCACCAGGCCGAAGGTGAGCCCCGCGGTGATCCAGACGCCGCTCCACAGCAGCGCCTCGCGCAGCTCGATCACATGGTTGTCGCGGTGGGAGAGCATGTCCACGGCGAGCATGACGGCGATGACCGCGCCCACCGCCGCCCAGGCCCAGAGAGGGGCAGCGAACGTCGCGTCGTCCACCCGGCGTCCTCCGCATCCCCGACGGCGGCTCCGCTCCCGGCGCGCGGCCCGGCCACGCCCCTACGGTCTGCCTCGCGGGTACGCCCCGGCGGCCACACCACGGGTACGCCCCCGGGCGGCGGCCCGGCTCGGGACCGGAGCGCGTCCGATCCCGAGCCTAGGCGAGCCGCCCACGGGCCGACGCCGGTCCGGGCAAGTCGACGCCACGGGCGGCCCGCCCCCGACGCGGCCGTCAGGCCACCGGGGTGGCCCGGGCCGCGTCCAGCCCGACGGGCGTGGTGTCGTCGACGTCGTAGGCGAGGGTGCTGGTCACCAGAACCACGCCGCTGACCTGCCCGGCCAGCCGGGCCGCCAGCTCGACTGCGCTGCGCCGGTCCAACCGGCCGTCGAGCGCCACCTCGCCGTCGCGCACCCGGACGGTGACCAGCCCGTCCCGTACCGCGAGCACCCGGCGCAGTACCTCCTGCACCACGTCCTCGCGGATCTCCGCGTCGGTGCGCAGGTGCACCCGCAGCAGGTCACCACGCGTGACGATGCCGACGAGCCGGCCCAGGTCGTCGAGCACCGGCAGCCGTTTCACCGACTCCCGGTCCATCTGCCGCGCGACGGCGGAGATCGTCGCCCCGGGCCAGGTCGTCACCGGCGGCGCGGTCATCAGGTCGCGCGCCAGCAGCGCGTCGGCCTTCTCCCGGGCGGTACGGCGGCGGCGCCCCTCGAAGACCCGTCGCTCGTCCGGGCGGCCGGCCCGCTCGACCTTGTGCAGCAGATCCGACTCGGACACGACGCCGAGGACCCGGCGGAACCCGTCCACCACTGGCACCCCGCTGATGCCTCGACGGACCAACGCGTCGACGATCTCCCGGTAGGGGGTCTCCTCCCCCACCGTCGCGACCTCCCGGGTCATCACGTCGCCCACCTGCCACGTCCTCATCACGACCTCCCTGTCGTTCCCACCTGCGACGCTACGGCCGCGGCGGCCCGTCGGGGCAGGGCCGCCGGACCGGTACGGCAGGGGTCCAAGGTCCCGGTCAGGTGGGGCCCGGTCGGCCCTGCCCGGCGCGCGCCGGCGGGCGTCCAATGGAGATGCCACCGGGAAGGCCCGGTGAGAGGCACGAAGGGACGTGGAGACAATGACCGCGACGATCGAGCGAACCACCGCCAGGACCGACGCTCCGGTCGCGGAGACCCGGCACATCGCCGAGACCACCCGGGAGCGGGCCGCCCGGTACGTCTTCGGCGGCATCCGGATCGCCCTCGGATGGACCTTCCTCTGGGCGTTCCTGGACAAGGTCTTCGGCCTGGGGTTCGCCACCGAGGCGAAGAACGCCTGGATCAACGGCGGCAGCCCCACCAAGGGCTTCCTGACCTTCGGCGCGGCGGGTCCGTTCGCGGACTTCTACAACGGCATCGCCGGGGCCGCCTGGGCTGACGTGCTCTTCATGGCCGGCCTGGCCGCGATCGGCGTGGCGCTGCTGCTCGGCATCGGCATGCGCGTCGCCGCCGTCGCCGGCGCGGTGCTCTACGTGATGATGTGGACGGTCGTCCTGCCTCCCGGGAACAACCCCTTCATGGACGAGCACCTGATCAACGCGGCGCTGCTGGTCGGTCTCGCACTGGTCAACGCCGGCGCCACCCTCGGCCTGGGCGCGACGTGGGCGAAGCTCCCCATCGTGCGGCGGTTCCCCTGGCTGCGGTGACCGGGCACAGCACCTCCCCTCAGCGGGCGTCACCACCGGTGACGCCCGCTTCCGCGTGCCCGCCCGGCCGCACGGGCGTGTCTCCCGGCCGCTTGCAGCTCGGCCACCGGGGCCGGGTGACCGGCCGCTCCCGGGTGGGTCTTCCGCCCGGTGGCGGCCGGCGGCGCCGGGACCGCCACGCGTCGGCCGGACGCCATCGGGCAGGATCTCGGGTGACGGACATCAGTACCGAAATGGCAGGAGACTCCCGAATGAACCAGGCAGCAGACGCCCGCTCGGGCAAGCCCGAGGTGGGTCCGATCGAGGGCGCGCCGCCCGCCGACCTCGTCATCGAGGACATCACCGTCGGCGAGGGGCCGGAGGCCCAGCCGGGTCAGCTGGTCAGCGTCCACTACGTGGGGGTCGCGCATTCCACCGGCCGCGAGTTCGACTCTTCGTGGAACCGCGGCGAGACGTTCACGTTCGGGCTCGGCGGTGGGCAGGTCATCTCCGGCTGGGACCAGGGCGTCGCGGGCATGCGGGTCGGCGGTCGCCGCCGGCTGACCATCCCGCCGCACCTGGGCTACGGCAACCGGGGTGCCGGCGGCGTCATCAAGCCGGGCGAGACCCTCGTCTTCGTCGTCGACCTGCTCGGCGTCCGCTGACCCGGCGGTGCACGACTGAGCGGGCGAGCCGGTGCGGACGGTGGACAGCGCCGTCGGCACCGGCCCGCCCGCCACGGCGCCCCGGATTCTCAGGCACCGAATTCAGCAGGGCACCAACTCGCGGTCGGCACACGGATCCACGATCGGGATGACGCGGTGCAGGCCGGTGGCCCGCAGCACCCGCTCGACCACCGGATCGGGGCGGAGCAGCACCAGCTCCCCGCCCCGGGCACGGACGCGCAGGTGCGCGGCGACCAGCGCCCGCACCCCGGCCGCCGAAAGCAGGCGGACGCCGGAGAGATCGAGCCGGAGCACGGGCCGGGCCGGAGCGGCCCAGAGCGCGGAGCGGAACGCGGCCACCGTGGCGATGTCGACCTCGCCGGTCGCCCGCACCTCCACCAGGTGGTCGCCCACGGTGGTCTCCACGTGGAGCCGGTCGTCGCGCTGTCCCATACCGACGAACCTATCCCCCACCACCGACATTTCCGCCCTGCTGAGGGACGGGATCCGGGTACGCCCAGGGTCATCCCCGGGGCCTCCCGGATCATCCTCAGGGATGACACGCCGACCGGTGGCTCAGTCCCGGCTGGCGCGGGTGCCGCCGGGCTGAGCCGCGTCGAGCGACGCGCCGGGGACCGGCCCGCGCGGTGACGGGCCGGTCCCCGGATGTGCGTACCGCCGGATCAGCCGCCGCGGACGGACGGCACCGGCGCCGGTGAGCCCCCGGCCACCGCGCCCGGATGCGGCGCGGCCGACGGGGACGGCCGCAACCCGGCCGGCACCGGCAGCGCGCTGCCCTTGACGAACTCGTCCCAGCTGACGTTCCAGGCCGTCCAGCCGTTGCCCTCGGTCAACTGCACCTCGGTGCCCTTGACGGTGACCAGGTCGCCGACCTGGGTGGCCCCCATCAGCCAGTCCGCGGCGGCGGCGCCGATGTTGGTGCACCCGTGCGAGACGTTGGTGTTGCCCTGGTCGCCCTCCGACCACGGTGCACCGTGGATGAACTCGCCGCCCCAGGTCAGCCGCTGGGCGTCCTCGACGTCGACCACGTAGGGGTCGGCCGACCCGCGGGTGTCGAACGTCGTCTGCTGGTGCTGCTCCATGATCACCATCTTGCCGCTGGAGGTCGGCGTGCTCGGCTTGCCCAGGCTGACCGGGATCTTGCGCACGACCTTGCCGTCATGCAACACCGACATCTGCTTGGTCGCGTTGTCGATCTCCAGCGCCGACTGCCGGCCGATCTTCGAGGTGGCGGTGCGGTCGGAGTCGCCGACCCGGTCCTTGCCGATCGGCAGGCCCTCCAGCCCGGCCCGCACGCTGATCGTGGTCCCCGGGCGCCAGAAGTCGGGGGCCCGGTAATAGACCTGACTGCCGTCGGACACCCACGACCAGGCACCCGGCTGGGGCGGGTTCGTCTTCACGAACAATCGGCGCTGAACGTCGCCCCTGGCCTCTTTCGGAATGGGCGGGTCGAAGGCGACGGTCACCGGCATCGCGGTGCCGTACGTCCGTTTGCCGGCGAAATACAGCGTGCTGGTGACTTCCGGCTTCTCCGATTTCGGCATCGTCGTGAAAGTGGTCTTCCGGGTGGTTGTCTTCCCCGAGTCGCCCGTTGCGGTCACCTCCGCGGTGTAGGTGCGTTTCGGCTTCAGGGGCGCCGTCGGCACCCAGCCCGAACCGTCCTCCCGGGGCTCCGCCTTGACCTGCGTCCCCTTGTCGTCGGTGATCCGGACGGCGGTGACCTTACCGTTCCTGACCGCCGTCCCCACCTCGGCGGTGATCGGCACCTCGCGGGCGCGGTCGGTAGGCGTCACGGTCAGGTCCGGGGCCGCCGCCTGCCCCTCGGCCGGCCGGGCGCCCGGTTTGCGGTCGGCGGTGCACCCGCCGAGGGCCAACGGCGTGGCCGCGATCGTCACGGCCAGCACCGCCAGTCGCCGCCTCAACTCCATGATGCGTCCCCCCATTAATTGGTGTCCCTCAGCCACATTCTCTCCAGGTCGAGCCGGACAGGTGCGCAATTTCGACGGAATCGGGAAAGCGATTATGGGAAGCATTTAGCCGTACTGCACGGAAATGGGGCTGCTCGTTCCGGCTTCCGGGTCCGTCCGGGATCGTCCGCGCCACCACCGCAGGGGCCCGGGATCCCGCCGCGTCCCCGTTGCCCCGCCCCGGGCGATTCACCGGCCGAGCTGGCGGGCCGTCGACGCGACAGGTCGCACCGACGGCCCCCGCTCACGTCCAGTCGTCGTCGCCGTGGTTGCGTTCCCACCGGCCGCCGACCGGCGGGGTGTCCATCCGGATGGCGGCGACGGCGTTACCGGCCAGGTCGTTGTCCTCGACCCGGCAGTCCACGCAGCTGCCCTGCTCGGTGATCCACAGACCGTGGTTCTGGGTGCTCGGATCCCGGTTGTCCCAGATCCGGTTGCCCCGGATGGTGGCCGAGTCGACGGCCGCGTTGATCGCGATGCCGGCCCGCACCGGCGGCCCGGCCGGCAGCTCGTACCGGGACCCCGGCGGCGGGGTGCCCCCGCTCCACCCGCTGGAGGCGTCGGGCCGTACGGGCGCCAGGGTGAGCTCCGTGTCGTCGTTCGCCGCCACCACGGCGATCTGGTCGCCGACCCGCACCACCTTGCCCCGGTGCCCGTCGTTGGGCCAGGTCGCCCGCCGGTCCACCACCTTCCGCTCGCTGTAGCGCACCGAGTCGCCGTGTCCGCTCATCGCCGCCGCGCACTGCCGCCCGTTGTTCCGGATCCGGTTGCCGACCAGGATCGCGTCGCGCAGCGGACGGTCGATACGGATGGCGTCGGCGCTGTTGCCGTAGAAGTCGTTGCTCTCGATGACGATCTCCTCGGCCACGTGCTCCTCGACCCCGCCGAGGTTGCGCTGGTGGTAGCCGTACCGGCCGTTGCCGCTGATCCGGTTGCCACGGATCGTGTACGGGCCCGGGGTGTTGCCGATGCTGACCCCGTCACGCAGGTTGCCGTCGATCACGCAGTCGGTCAGGATGCCGCCCCGCCCGGCGGTGTGCGTGGTGCCCTTCGCCGAGACGTGGAAGCCCGCCTCCAGGTTGCCGGTCATCGTGCAGGCGGAGACGATCAGGCCGTTCGCGCCCCAGTCGGAGATGCCGAAGCGGTTGCCCTGGGCGTGGCAGCCGATGATCCGCACACCTCGCGGGCGCAGGTTGCCCGCCTCCTGCAACTCCAGGAAGATGCCGTTGGTGGCGTTGGCCACCGCGCTGCAGTTGACGATGTTGAACCGTTCGACGCTGCCCCAGCCGCCGATGCCGACGCCGATCCCCGCGCCGCCCATCTCGGTGCCGTTGTCCAGTCGTCCGCAGCCGGCCACCAGCACCCCGTCGATCAGGCAGTCCTGGAGGAAGTCGCAGCCCAGACCCGTGGCGGCGGTGTGGTGGATGTAGAGGTTGCGGAAGACGCCCCGGACGACGTACTGCAGGCCGAGCCCCTTGGCCAGCGGGTTGTAGTCCGCCGACGCCACCCCAGATCCGTCGATCTCGAAGTCGGCGAAGGTGCAGTCGGCCAGGTGCCGGTCGCGGTCGGCACCGTGCTGGAGTGTGGTGTAGAAGGCCAGCGGCGCCGGGTCGGCCCGGTTGCCGGCGTTGCTGAGCACGAAGCGGGTCGCCCCCGGCCCGGCGCCGACGAGCGACACCCCCGTACGCCACACCGTGCCCGAGTCCCGCATCGAGTAGACCCCGGGCGGGCAGTAGATGACCCGGACGCGGCCGTCGGCGGCGTACGCGTCGCCGAGCCGGTCCACCAGCGCGGCGAGCGCCGGCTGGTCGTTGGTCGTCCCGTCCCCGGTCAGGCCGTGCTCACGGGCGTCGCAGAGCAGCGGGGCGCCCGCCACCGCGTGGCGGCGCACACCGGCGGCGGAGGGCATGTCCGGGTACGCCAACTCGTCCTCCCCTCGGCGAGACTGCCCGGCCGGCATTCCCGACGCGCCGCGAAGAAAACGCGACCCGCGACCGGTGCTGCGGTCGGCGGCAGAGCGGCCCCGGCACCGCCGCGAGGCGAAGCCGGGGCCGTCGTGGCCGGGGTCAGACGTTGGCGATCAGCAGCGCCGGCCGCTCGACGCAGTCGGCGACGTGCCGCAGGAAGCCGCCGGCCACCCCGCCGTCGCAGACCCGGTGGTCGAAGGTCAGGCTGAGCTGCGTCACCTTCCGCACCGCGAGCTGCCCGTCCACCACCCAGGGCTTGTCCACGATCCGCCCCACCCCGAGCAGCGCCGCCTCCGGGTGGTTGATGATCGGGGTGGAGCCGTCGACGCCGAAGACGCCGTAGTTGTTGAGCGTGAACGTGCCGCCGGTCAGCCGGGCCGGGGGCAGCGTGCCGGCCCGGGCGGCCGTGGTGGTCGCGGCCAGCTCGGCGGCCAACTCGGCGGTGGTGTGCCGCTGCGCGTCCCGCAGCACCGGCACGACCAGCCCCCGGTCGGTCTGGGCGGCGATGCCCAGGTGCACCCCGGCGGACTGCACGATCCGTTGGCCCTCGGTGTCGACCCGGGCGTTGAGCTGCGGATACCGGCGCAGCCCGGACAGGCAGATCCGGGCCAGCAGGGCCAGGATGCTCACCGGCGCGGCCGGGGTCGCCGCGTTGATCGCCGCGCGGGTCTCCAGCAGCCCGGTGGCGTCCACGTCCACCCAGATGGTCACCTCGGGGATCTCCCGCCGGCTGCGGGAGAGCTTGTCGGCGATCGCCTTGCGGATGCCGGTCAGCGGGATGACCAGGTCCTCCGTGCCGGGGGCCGGCGACGCGACGGGCTCGTCCGGCACCGCGGCGAGCCGCGCGGCCGGCGTCGCCACCTGGGTCGCGGCGGCCTCCACGTCCGCCCGGCGCACCACGCCGCCGGGCCCGGTGCCACGCAGGCTGGCCAGGTCGAGGCCGTGCTCGCGGGCCAACCGGCGCACGATCGGCGAGATGACCAGGGGCGCCGCCGCGGCGTGCGACTGCTCGGCCGCAGTCGACTCCGCCCGCGCGGGCGTCACCGGCGGCGCGGCCGGGGCGGGTTCGGGGGCGGCCACGAGACGGGGCCGGCGACGCCGCCGCCCCGGGCCGCCGTGGCCGGTGCCGTACCCGATGAGGACGTTGCCGGATCCGGCGCGCTCCTCCTCGCGGTAGACGGCATGCCCGGGCGGCTCGTCGCCGGATAGCGGCGCGATGGTGATCAGCGGCTGGCCGACCGGGCGGGCCTCGCCCGCCGCGCCGTGCAGCGCCACGACCCGCCCGGCGTACGGGCAGGGCACGTCGACGACGGCCTTGGCGGTCTCCACCTCGACGACGGTCTGGTCCACCGTGACCACGTCGCCCACGGCGACCCGCCACTCGACGATCTCCGCCTCGCTCAGCCCCTCGCCCAGGTCGGGCAGGAGGAAGACCTGCGCCCCGTCCACGGCGGTCACGCCGCACTCCCCCGGTTCAGCCAGCGCTCGTCCGGCTGGTCGTCCCACTGGAGCCGGGCCACCGTGTCGAGGATCCGGTCCACCGACGGCAGGTGGGTGTGCTCCAGCATCGGCGCCGGGTACGGGATGTCCAGCCCGGACACCCGCAGCACCGGGGCGTGCAGGGCGTGGAAGCAGCGCTCCTGCACGCGGGCGGCGATCTCGGCGCCGACCCCGGCGAAGCCCTGCGCCTCCTGGATCACCACGCACCGGCCGGTGCGGCGGACCGAGGCGGTGACGGTCTCGTCGTCGAACGGCACGATGCTGCGCACGTCCACGACCTCCAGGTCCCAGCCGTCCTCGCGGGCGGCCTCGGCGGCCTCCAGCGCGACCGGCACCGCCGGCCCGTACGCGACGAGGGTGGCGTCGCGGCCGGGCCGGCGTACGACCGCCCGGCCGATCGGCTCGGTGGCGGCGGGGAGCTCCGCCTCGGCGCTGGAGAAGTAGAGCTTCTTCGGCTCCATGAACACGACCGGGTCGGGATCGTCGATCGCCTGGCGCAGCAGCGAGTACGCGTCCTGCACCGTCGCCGGCGTGACGACCTTCAGGCCGGGGGTGTGCGCGTAGTACGCCTCGCTGGAGTCGCAGTGGTGCTCGACCCCGCCGATCCCGCCGGCGTACGGCACCCGGATGACGATCGGCACGCTGAGCGAGCCCCGGGTGCGGTTGCGCAGCTTCGCCACGTGCGAGGCGATCTGCTCGAACGCCGGGTACGCGAACGCGTCGAACTGCATCTCCACCACCGGGCGCAGCCCGGACATGGCCATACCGACCGCGAAACCGACGATGCCGGCCTCGGCGAGCGGCGTGTCGAAGCAGCGCTTGTCGCCGAAGCGGGCCTGGAGGCCGTCGGTGATCCGGAAGACGCCACCGAGCGCCCCGACGTCCTCGCCGAAGACGACCACCCGGTCGTCGTCGAGCATCGCGTCGGCGAGCGCGGCGTTGAGGGCCTTCGCCATGGTCAGGGTGGCCATCAGCGCTCACCCTCCTCGTCCTGGGCGGCGGCCAGCTCGGCGCGGACCTGCTCGCGCTGTTCGACCAGTTGCGGGGTGGGCTCGGCGTAGACGTGCTCGAAGAGGCTCATCGGGTCGACGGTCGGCTGCGCGTTCATGCGGGTGCGCAGGTCGGCGGCGTACGCCTCGGCCTCCTCGGCGACAGCGGCGACGCCCGCGTCGTCGAGCGCGCCGCGGGCCCGCAGGTACGTCTCCAGCCGGGCCACCGGGTCCCGGTCCCGCCACGCCTCGACCTCGGCGCCGTCGCGGTAGCGGGTGGCGTCGTCGGCGTTGGTGTGCGGCTCCATCCGGTAGGTGTGCGCCTCGACCAGGAACGGGCCCTTGCCGGATCGGGCGTGCTGCACCGCGCGGGTGAGCACCGCGAGCACGGCCACCGGGTCGTTACCGTCGAGCTGCTCGCTGGGCACGCCGTAGCCGACGCCCTTGTACGCCAGCGACGGGGCGGCGGTCTGCCGGGACAGCGGGACGCTGATCGCGTACTTGTTGTTCTGCACGAAGTAGACGACCGGCGCCTTGAACACGGCGGCGAAGTTGACGCCCTCGTGGAAGTCGCCCTCGCTGGTCGCCCCGTCGCCGATGAACGCCAGCGCGACCGTGTCCCGCCCCTGGTACGCCTCGCCGTAGGCCAGCCCGGCGGCGTGCACGCACTGGGTCGCCAGCGGGGTGCACTGCGGCGCGGTACGCCGGGCGGCGGGGTCGTAGCCGCAGTGCCAGTCGCCGCGCAGCAGGGTCAGCACCTCGACCGGGTCGAGGCCCCGGGAGACCAGGGCCATCGACTCGCGGTAGGTCGGGAAGACCCAGTCGTCCTCGCGCAGGGCGAGGACGGCACCGACCTGGCAGGCCTCCTGGCCGCGCGAGGACGGGTAGACCGCCAGCCGGCCCTGCTTGGTCAGGGCGGTCGCCTGGATGTCGAAGCGGCGGCCGACGACCATCCGCCGGTGCATCTCGACGAGCGCCTCGACGGGCGGCTCGGGGTAGTCGGCGGGGGCGCGCAGCGGCTTGCCGGCCGGGTCGAGCAGGCGAACGGGCTCGGTGGCCGGCAACAGCGGCTTTGCGGGGTCGGGCGGGGTGGCCGCCCGGCGGCTGCGCGGGGATGCCCTGCGGACCGCGGGTGTGGTCGTCACGGCGGGACCTCCTGGACGTGTGGTGGGCCTATGCTCCTGCTGTCGGATGATTGACTCAAGATCCAGGATAAACGCGGGACGGGTGGCATGGATTGGGCGACGAGGTGAGCCAGGAGTCCGAGGCTCGGGCGGAGCCGGTGGCCGGAACGGGACGTTCGGCGCGACCGCTGGACGACGTCGACCGGCGGATCCTCGACGAACTGGTCCGCGACGGCCGTACCTCGGTGCGCACCCTCGCCGAACGGATCCACATCTCCCGCACCAACGCGTACGCGCGGGTGGAGCGACTGCTGCGCGACGGGGTGATCACCGGCTTCCGGGCCCAGGTGGCGCCCGAGGCAGCCGGGCTGGGCACCTCGGCGTACATCGCGTTGAAGATCGAACAGAACACCTGGCGCGAGGTGTCGGCGGAGCTGGCCCGGGTCCGCTACATCGAGCACGCCGCCCTGCTCGGTGGCGACCACGATGTCCTCGCCCTGGTCCGGGCTCCGGACAACGCCACCCTGCGGGACGTGGTGCTGGGCCGGGTGCAGAGCATCGCCGGCGTGCTCTCCACCCGCACCTGGCTGGTCTTCGAGGAGTTCGACGGCGAACGCAGCCCGTGGGTGTGAGGAAGGCGCCCTTCCGCACACCCACACAGGAGGCCGTCAGCTTCGCGCCTACGGAACGGTGCGGATCGGCTCAACGCTCGGGCGGGGCCTCCAGCCCTTCCCGGTCGGCCAGCTCCAGCAGCGGCTCCAGGGAGAACCGCCGTTCGTCGAGGCCCGCGTGCGGGTCGCCGCGCTCGGCGAACCGGGCGGGCATCGTGGTCACGGTGAAGTCCTCCGGCCGGGCGTCGTCCAGTTCGGACCAGTCCAGCGGCGCGGAGACCAGCGCCCGTGGGGTCGGGCGGATCGAGTACGCCGAGGCCATCGTGTGGTCCCGCGACATCTGGTTGTAGTCGACGAAGACCGGCCGGTCCCGCTGCTCCCGCCACCAGGTGGTGGTGACCAGGTCCGGCAGGCGACGCTGCATCTCCCGGCCCAGCGCCAGCACCGCCCGCCGGCAGTCGCCGAAACTCCACCGGGGCTCGATGGACAGGTAGACGTGCAGGCCCCGCCCGCCGGTGGTCTTCGGGTAGCCGGCAAGTCCCTGCTCGGCGAGGAACGCGCGCACCTCGCGGGCCACCGGCACCACCTGGTCGAAGCCCACCCCCGGCATCGGGTCCAGGTCGATCCGCAGTTGGTCGGGTCGCTCGACGTCGGCGGCGGAGACCGGCCACGGGTGGAACCGCAGCGTGCCCAGGTTGGCCGCCCAGATCACCACCGCCAGTTCGCTCGGCGCGACCTCGTCGGCCGTACGCCCGCTCGGGAAGGTGATGTGGGCGGTGCGTACCCACTCGGGTGCCCCCGCCGGAAGCCGCTTCTGGTAGAAGGCGTCGCCCCGGTTGTCCTGCCGGGTGCCGATCTTCGCGCCGTCGAAGACGCCGCGCGGCCACCGCTCCAGCATGGTCGGCCGGTCCCGCAGAGCGCGCAGGATGCCGTCGCCGACGGCGAGGAAATAGCGCACCACGTCCAGCTTGGTCAGCCCGAGTTCCGGGAAGTATGGCTTGTCGGGGCTGGAGACACGCACCAGCCGCTCCCCCACCTGGATCTCCTCGGCCGGCGTCGCCACGCCCCACACCGTAACCCGCC
This sequence comes from Micromonospora sp. NPDC048170, assembly GCF_040652795.1. Taxonomy (NCBI): domain Bacteria; kingdom Bacillati; phylum Actinomycetota; class Actinomycetes; order Micromonosporales; family Micromonosporaceae; genus Micromonospora; species Micromonospora sp. NPDC048170. The sequence continues at coordinate 43,697 of NZ_JBEZMR010000018.1, read as the reverse complement.
CGGACGGCCGGCACGCCCGGTCACGGCCCGCGCGCCGCACCGCCCGGTCAGCCAGGTCCGGCGGGCGTCGCGGCTGCGCGTCGCCGGAGGGCGTCGCGGGTGCCACACGGCGGGGCACGGCACCCGCGGCGGCCTCCGGTCCCGGTGCGGTTCACCGGCACTCGGCGGTGGTGAGCAACCGGATCTGGGCGTCCACCCAGGCGGCGACCGCGCCCGCGCCCGGGGCGGGGCCGAGCGCACCGGCGAGGGCGTCGAGGCGAGCCGCGCCCCCGTCGAGGCCGACCGTGGCCAACGCGACGGCCGCCGCGCGCAACCGGTCGGGGAAGGTCGCCGGCAGGTGCCGCAGCCCGCTGTGGGCGGCCTCGGCGAGCAGCCCGAGCCCGTCGCGCAACGCGGCGCCCGCCCGGTCCGGCACCGGGGCCAGGCCGGTGGCCAGGGCGCCGTCTCCGGTCCCGGGCGCCAGGTCCGGCACGATCACCGTGCTGTCCGCGACCACCGCCAGCGGCTCCACGACCAACCCGTCGGCGGTACGCCGTACCGTGCCGCTGACGAAGCGAGGTGTGCCGTACGCGCCGGTCAACGCGGCGGCCAGGCTGTCCAGCGCCCCGGGGCAGACCGACCGGTGCACGGCGGAGACGGTGGCGACGGCGCCCGTCGGGTCGGTCACCTCCGCGTCGAGGCGCTGCTCGCCCGGGGCGTACCGGATCGAGCGGACCTCGGCGACGCGGACGAGGCGCACCGACTCGGCGTCCACCCGGGGCCGGACCAGCCGGGACGGCAACTCCGCGAGCGACGCGGACAGCGCGGACAGGTCGTCGACCAGCAGGGTGGCGGGCAGGTCCGCCCAGGCACCCGTGCCGGGCGTGACGGTGGTGCGGGCGATCCGGGCGGTGGCGAAGCGGATCCGCCGGCTGGCACTGCGTACCGCCGACTCGGTGACCACGTTGCCGGCGGCGAGCGCGCCGAGCGTGCTGCCGGCCACCCGGCGGCCGGCCAGTTGGTGCCCGGTCGACGGGGCGTCGTCGGTCGCCGGCCACTCCCGGCGCAGCACCAGCACCCCGCCGGTCTCCGGCTGGGCGAGGAAGACCTCGACGATCCGCTCGCCGCCGAGTTCCCGCACCCGGGCACCGATGCCGGTGAGCCGGAGGTGGCGCAGCGGCGCCTCGGCCGGTTCCTCGGTGCCCAGCACCCGGGCCGCCGGGCTGGCCCCGCCGTTGCGTACGGCCCGGCGGCGGGCGTGCAGCTCGGCGACGACCTCGGCGAGCAGGGCCGGCCGGTAGCGGGCGGACCGGTCGGCATACGCGTCGAGCTGGGCGACGAGTTCGTCGAGGGCGAGCAGCGGCCAGCACAGCCCGGCCGTGTCCAGGTCGCGGCGCGCCGCGGCGAGGGCGGGAACCGCGCCGCTGCCCAGATGTGCCGCCCCGGCGAGCAGCACCTCTCCGGCCAGCCCCACGGCACGGTCCAGGGCGGGCCGGTCCGGCACGGCGGAGCCACCCACCTGCACCTGCACCTCGCCGCGGGCGGGCTGCTCCCGGTCGGCGGCCCGGCACGCCCAGACGGCCAACGCGACCGCCTCGCCCCGGCCCTCGGCGGCGTCGGTCTGCGCGTAGCCCAACTGGTGGGGCACGAGGAAGCGGACCGTGCAGGAGGGCAGCTCGACCTGCGGCACCGCGTCCCGCCGGGTGGACCGGCGCACGATGGCCGGATAGCCACGCCGGAACGACCGCCGGGCAGCGGCCACCGCGGCACCCCCGACCGCCTCCTCGACCTCCTCATCACTGAACTCCCCCGGCGACCACCCCACCCCGCCCCCGCCGCCCTCGCCCTCGCCCTCCCCACTCCCACTCCCACTCCCACTCCCACTCCCCCGCCGATCTTGCACTTTTGGCCCGCCGTTCGGGTGGATTGCCGCATTTGACCGGGCACCAAGTGCAAGATCGCGGGAGGCGGGGGTTGGTGAGGGCGGGGTGGGGAGGGGGGTGGAGGGTGGGGTGGGCGGGCGGGGGCGTTGGTAGGCGAGGATCAGGGTCAGGAGGTGGCGGCAGACGCCGGGGGCGCCGCAGGTGCAGGCGCCCGCGGTGAGACCGCCGGCCGGGGGCAAGGTGCTGCGGGCGCCGTCGGGATGGTCGGCCACGACGGTGCCGTCGGCTCCGGTGCCCAGGATGGGCAGGTCACCGCCCTCGACCGCCCGGACGGCGCGGTTGACCAGGCCCCGGTTGGTCAGGGTGGCGAGCACCTCCGGCGTGAGCGCCAGCAGATCGGCACGCGTCACCGTTCCTCCTCGGTCCCGGCCCGGGCCGTCCGGTCCGCCTCGACCAGGCCGGTCGCCGACGCGGTGGCCAGCGGCGGTACGGATCGGCGCGGACGTCCGGGCTGTGATCGTCCGAACCTGCCTGGCCGGCACCCGGAACCCGCGGTGCCGACGCTGGCTGGTCTCGGCAACCGCCGTACGCGACGGGTCGCTAGCCTGGCTGGATGGCATCCGACGACGACACCTCGGAGCGGGTCCCGCAAGAGCGGTTTCCGCCGAGGCGGGCGGCCGGTCGGGGGCGCGGCTGGTACCGGGGTGACTGCCACGTGCACTCGACACGCTCGAACGGCGGAGAACTCACGCCGGGGCAACTCGCAGCCGACGCCCGCGAGATCGGGCTGGACTTCATCGCCATCACCGAGCACAACACGTCCGACACGCATGGCGAGTGGGGTCCACTCGCCGGCGACGATCTGCTGGTGGTCCTGGGCCAGGAGGTCACCACCCGGACCGGGCACTGGCTGGCCCTCGACATCGACCCCGGACAGGTGGTCGACTGGCGCTACGGCATCCGCGACGACGCGATCGACCGGCATCTGGGCCTGGTGCGACGAGCCGGTGGGCTCTGCGTGGCAGCCCACCCTCATGCGCCGTATCCCTCCGGCACGTTCATGTACCCGTTCCACGGGTTCGACGTGGTGGAGGTGTGGAACGGGCTGTGGAGCTCTGACCTGCCCTGGAACGCGGACAACGAGGCGGCACTGGCCGAGTGGGGTCGCAGCCTGGCCGCCGACCTCCACGGTGGGCGGTGGCGACCGGCGATGGGGAACAGCGACACGCACCTGGCTGGCCAGCTCGGCACACCGCACAACGTCGTGCTGGCCGACGAGTTGAGCACCGACGCCGTCCTCGCCGGCATCCGGGCCGGACGAAGCTGGATAGCCGGATCGACCACCATCGGGCTGTCGCTCACCGCCTCGACCGGTGGTCGCAGTGCCGGCATCGGCGAGCGGCTGAGGACCGGCGGTGGACCCACAGTGGTGGAAGTGGCCGTACGCGGTGTGCCGTCCGGCACCGTCAGCCTCCACACCGATCGGGGCAGGGTGCACCACGAATCCCTGCCCGGTGACGGATCCGGCGCCGTGCGGTGGCTCACCAGCGCGGCAGACTCCGCGTTCGTACGCGTCGAGGTGCGCCACCGCGAAGGGCACATGGCGGCGCTCACCAACCCCGTCATCCTCACCTGAACTCCACCCCGCTCCCGCCCGCCCGGCGGGAGCACGTCGCCCGGTCACCGGCTCACGTGGTCGGCGACGAACGCGGCCAACTCCCCCGGTGTCATGGCCCCCACCCCGGCACCCACGTCGGCGAGCCGCTGGGCCACGTCCCGGTCGTAGACCGGCTCGGCCTCCTCGTCGAGCGCGGCGAGCCCGAGCACGTGGGTGCCCTGCGCGACGAGTTGGCGGACCGTACGCACCAACGCGCCGGCGTCGCCGCCCTCGTAGAAGTCGGTGATCAACACGACGATGCTCCGCCGGGGGTTCTCCACCAGCCCGGCGGAGTACGCGACCGCGCGGGCGATGTCCGTGCCGCCGCCGAGCTGCACCTTCATCAGCAGCTCGACCGGGTCGTCCACGTCGGCGGTCAGGTCCACCACCTCGGTGTCGAACGCCACCAGGTGGGTGCGGACGCCGGGCAGCCCCCACAGGCAGGCGGCGGTGACCGCGGCGTGGATGACCGAGCCGGTCATCGAGCCCGACTGGTCGACCAGCAGGATCACCTGCCAGCGGTCGAGGTGCCGGCGGGTGCGGGAGTAGAAGTGCGGGGACCGGATGTGCAGCCGACGCTCGTCGGGGCGCCAGTGTGCCAGGTTCGCCTGGATGGTGCGCCGGACGTCGAAGTTGCGGGCCTGCCGGAAGCGGCTGGGTCGGCGGGCCCGGGTGCCCGAGAAGGACTGTCGTACCTCGGCGGCGAGCCGCTCCACCAGCTGCCGGACGACGGTCTCCACGATCCGCCGGGCCAGCCGCAGCACCTCCGGGTTCATCAGGTGCTTGGTGCGTAGCACCGCCCGCAGCAGGGTCGGGTTCGGTTCGATCCGGCCCAGCAGCTCCGGGTCGGTGACCACCTCGTGGATCTCGTACCGCTCGACGGCGTCGCGTTCCAGCCGCTCGACGGTTTCCCTGGGGAAGAGTCGGGTGATCCCGTCGAGCCAGTCCACCGTGGTCAGCGACGACGGCCCCGTGCCGCCGCGCCGCACGCCGCGCCGGGCCAGCTCCTCGTCGCGCCCGTAGAGCCAGTCCAGCGCCGCGTCCCGGGCCAGCGCCTCCGCGCTCAGCCCCGGGCCGCCCAGTCCGTCGTGGGCGGCCTCGCCGAGCACCAGCCGCCACCGCTCCAGCGTCGGGTCGGCCGCGTCCGTCATGGTGTGCTCCCCTCCCGGTCGAGCCCCTCCCTGACGAGCAGGGCGTCCACCTCTGCGTCGAGCGCCCGGGACCGGGCCACCACCATCGGGTCGACCGGCGTACGCAGCAGCGACCGGGCGGCGGCGCCGGTGGCACCACGCCGGGCCAGCAGGTGGCCGGCGATCGTCTCCCGCTCCCGGGGCGGGAACCACCCGAAGGCCTGCCGCAGCGCCGGCAGGGCGACCAGGAAGTCGTGCCCGGTCAGCTCGCCGAGCAGCGTGTCCAGCACGTCGAGCAGGTCCCGTTCGCCGCCGACCACCTGCTCGCGGGCCAGCGCGAAGAGCCCGCAGAGCCAGTCGCCGAGGGTGCCCGGCGCGGCCATCGCCCGTACCGCGTGGGCCGGTTCCCCGCCCGCGCCCAACGACCAGCGCAGGCCGAGCGCCGCGCCCCGCAGGTCGGGCGGGGCGGCGGGGTCGGCGGCGATCCGGGCCGTGGTGGCCAGCGTGGGCACCGGGTCGATGCCGAGGGCCGGGCCGGCGTGCCGGACCGCGTCGCGCAGTGCGACCAGGGCGGCCAGCCGCCCCGGTTCGGCCGGCCCTCCGCCGCGGATCCCCTCGGCCAGCCAGAGGGTACGCCGCACCGCGGCACGGATCGCGGCCCCCGACCCGGCGTCGCCGGCACTGCCGAGCAGCACGTCGTGCCGCCACAGGGCGAGCACGGCGGCCAACGCCCGGCCGAGCGCGTCGAGCCGGTTGGCCCCGCCTGCCGCCCGGGTGATCGCGGCCAGTGCCCGGGCCGATGGCTCCCGCAGCCCGCACAGCGCGGCGTCGAAGAGCAGTTCGCCGAGCCCGTCCACGTCGCCGGCGAGCGCGCCGGCCCGCTCCTCGATCCGGGCGGTCGCCGCGTCCGCGACGGTGGGGCCGTGCCCACCGGCCTCGATCAGCGCGGCGAGCCGGTCGTCGTCGGGGCGTGCCGCCCAGTGCTCGGTCAACTCCGGGGCGGCGCCCAGGGCGGGACCTCGCTCACGGACGTGACCGGGCACGCCGAGCACCCGCAGCCGGTGCAGCAGGCGGCTGCGGGCCAGGTCGGCCGGGTCGGTCAGCTTCAGCCGGACGTCGCCGTGCAGGTCGAGCCCGTGCCTGTCGAGTGCGGCGGCGACGTCGTGCACCAGCGGCGGCAGCGGGGTGTCGGGGTGCAGCCGCCCGGACCGGTCGCCGCTGAGGGCGGCGACCATCTCCACCACCGCCGGATGCGTCCCGGCCGGCAGCCTGCCCCGGGCCGTCCACGGCAGCGGCTGCTCCAGCGCGTCGGTGACCAGGGCCGACACCAACCCGTCGAGCACGTCGGTGCGGGCCGGGTGGGGGTGGCCGCGCAGCCGGGCCAGGCCGGCGGCCATGGTGCGCGCGGCGATCAGGTCGGCCGTGGAGACCGGCTGCCGCCGCTCACGCAACCGGCCCACCACCGTCTCCACCAGCGCGTCGGCGGCCCGTTGCGGGCCGTCGGACCAGAGCCGCTGGTAGTACGCCGGCGACGGCATGCCCGACTGGTAGCCGTCGAACGCGTCGAGCCGCCGGAAGGAGTACGGCACCAGGAAGCTGCGCGCCGTCGCGTCCCCCGCGGGCGCGGGAACCTCCGGCCAGTCCTCGTCGCCCGTGCCCCCGGCCGGTTCCTCGGCGGCGGCGAGCCGGACCAGTGCCGGCCGGTGGAACCCGCCGGTGACCACCAGCACCGGCCGGCCGCCGGCCCGGGCCCGCGCGGCGCGCACCCAGCGGGCCATGTACGCCTCCCGCGCGGTGTCGTCCGCCCCGGCGTCCGACTCGCCCCGCAGCAGGTCGAAGTAGGCGGCCAGCCGCTCGGCCAGCCCGTCGGGCGGCGCGATCTCGAACAGGTGGTCCCAGAGGGTGTCCACGTTGTCCACCGCGTACGCGGCGCAGAGTCGCTCGACGGCCGCGGCGTAGCGCTGTTCGGCGTCGGCGTACCGGTTGTCGCGGCGGGCGAACGCCGGATGCCAGGCCGGCAGGTCGATGAAGCGCACCTGGGCGCCGGCCCGGTGCCCGGCCGTCAGCGCCACCCACTCCGGCGAGTGGTCGCAGAACGGGCTCCACGACGCGTGCCGGTGGCCCTCGGCCCGGTGGGCGGTGAACACGGCGATCGGCAGCTCGTGGCCGAGCAGCAGCTCGTCGAGCCGGCCGTTCAGGTCAGCGGGCCCCTCCACCAGGACGTACGCCGGGTCGACCGCCGCGATGCTCCGGGCCACCAACCGGGCGCAGGCCGGGCTGTGGTGACGGATCCCGAGGAAGTGGACGTCGGCGGGCGCGCCGGGGGCGGCGTGGGGCTCGGCGGGGTCGGCCAGCTGGCCGGTGGCCGCCATCAGCCGGGCAGCAGGTGCCGGGCGTGGTGCAGCGCCTGCCACTGGGCGCCGGAGCGCCGGGGCACCTGCTGTTCCAGGTAGCGGCGCAGCCGGGCCAGGTCCTCCGCGTCGTCCTTGGCGGCGGTGCCGGCGAGGCAGGCGACCACGTCGGCCGCCTCGCCCGGCTCGCCGCGCAGAAACCAGCCACGCAACCCGACGGCGTGGGCCACCGACACCGCCTCGGCGGTGCTCATCACCGCCGACAGCCGCTCCATCGCGTCGCCCCGCTCGGTGATCCCGGTGCGCAGCTCGCGGAAGGTGGTGACCAGCACCTCGAGGACGTCCCGGCGGGGCGCAACGGTCACCCCGGAGCGCCGCAGCAGGGCGGTCGCCTCCGCCTCGACCAGGTCCAGCTCGGTGGCGATGTCCGGGATCGGGAACACCGTCTCGAAGTTGAACCGCCGCTTGAGCGCCGCGCTCATCTCGTTGACCCCACGGTCGCGGGTGTTCGCGGTGGCGATGACGTTGAACCCCTCCCGGGCGAACACCATCGCCGCCGGCCCGGGCAGCTCGGGGATGGCGAGCACCCGGTCCGACAACGGGGAGAGCAGGCAGTCCTGCACCTCCAGCGGGCAGCGGGTGATCTCCTCGAAGCGGACCAGCCTGCCCTCGGCCATGCCGCGCAGCAGCGGCGCGGGCACCAGCGAACGCGGCGACGGCCCGTCGGCCACCAGCAGCGCGTAGTTCCAGGAGTAGCGGATCTGGTCCTCGGTGGTCGACGCGCCACCCTGGATGGTCAGCGTCGAGTCGCCGCTGACGGCGGCGGCGAGCAGCTCCGACAACAGCGACTTGGCGGTGCCCGGCTCGCCGACCAGCATCAGCCCCCGGCTGGTGGCGAGCGCGACCAGCGCCCGGTCGATCAGCGACGGGTCGCCGACGAACTTGCGGGTGATCCCGGCGGCCGGATCGCCGAGGATGAACCGGCGGGCGGCACGCAGGCTCAACACCCAGCCCGGCGGCCGGGGATCGGTGTCGTCGGCCCGCAGCCGGGCCAGCTCGTCGGCGTGGCGGACCTCGGCCGGGGGCCGCTGCGCCCGTGCGGCCCTCGGGTCGGCCCCACTCACCGGGTCACCTCCGCGAGATCGCGCAGCAACTCGGAGGCGACGACCGGGTCCAGGTCGCCGAAGCGGACCCGACCCCGGCCGCGCCAGTCGCCGTGCGGGCGGTCGTTCACCCAGACCCCGGTGATCTTCTGTTCGGCGAACTCGCCCACCATGCCGATCGCGATGCCCGGCTCGATGTCGACCACGATCGCCCGGTCACCCGGCACGGCCCGCTCCAACCAGCACTGGACCCCGGCGTCCTGCGGGGCACCGCGCCGCCAGCCGCGCCGCTCCAGACCGAGCAGCCGGGCGGCCTCGGTGCCGACGCCCGCGAACCGGTCGAGCATCTTCTGTTCCCGCTCGTCGTCGGCGAGATGGTGCACCTCCCGGCCCAGTTGGGCGAAGGGCTGGAGGATCTCGTAGTCGGCGAAGAGCTCCGCCCAGGCCGGCACGTGCGCGCCGAGGTGCCACGGGTGCGGGATGCCCACCATGGCCTCCGCCGGCAGCTCGTACAGGTCGTCGGAGATGTCGGCGAGGCTGCGGTCCTCGGCGACCCGGAACGCGACGCCGACCGCGTCGGCCTCGTCGAAGGTCGCCCACACCAGCCGGCGTACGACGTGCCACAGCAACGGGTGGTCGAGGAAGTAGCGACGGAACTCGGTGGCCGGCCAGCGGCGACCCGTCACCATCGCCGCCTCGAAGCGGCGGATCTGGTCGGCGGCGAGCGTACGCACGTCCTTCTTCAGGCCGGCGAACTGTTGGTACGCCGCCGGCGCCAGCTCCTGGTCGTCGCGTGCTCCCGGCTTGGGCAGGTCCTTGCGGCGGGCCCCGGTGCCGTCCACCACGTACGGCTTGAGCTGCTCGTCGAAGCCGACGGTGAACCGGCGCGGGCCGTAGTCGAGGACCAGGCTGCCGTCGGCGGCCAGGCCCAGGTCGGGCACCAGCCGGTCGCCGAGTTGCTCGGCGTCGAGCCCGAGGCCGGCGGCGACCGCCGCGACCTGCTGCCCGGCCTGCTCGCGCAACCCCCGGAACGGCGCCTTCTGCGACAGGCCCCACAGGTGCGTCAGCGCCACGTCGGTGCCGATCGAGGCGAGCACGCCGAGACCGGCGACCGCCCGGCTGTGGCCGCCCTCGCCCGGCCAGGCGCGGATGAGCGGCGCGAGCCGGCGGGCGGTCTCGTCGTCGCCAATCCAGCCCAGCGCGGCGAGCACCCAGCTCTCCGTGGCCGGGTGCTCGGCGGCCCGCCAGCGCTCGAACAGCGCCCAGCCGAACTCGGCCAGCGACGTCGGGTCACACACCTGCCGCACGGCGTCGATGCCCGGGTAGGCCTCGCCGGGGCCGGAGAGCGCGAGCATGGTGCCGAGGTGCCGCACGGCATCGGTGGGCAGCGCCGTGGCACGCTCGCGTAGCAGCACCGGCGGCAGCACCTCCGGGTCGAACCAGCGCGGCAGGGTCGGCATCGTGCGGGGAAGCTCGTCCAGCGGGTCGGCGTCGAGCAGCGCGGCGACCGCGGCGGCGACGTCGGGACCGTACCCCTCGGCGGCCTGCCGCACCACGGTGGCGTCCTGGGCAGCCACGACGCGCAGGGCCCGCTCGGCGGCGCGGCGCGCGGGGCCGGGCTTGGCCACCGCCGCCGGGACCAGCGCACGGGCAGCCACCGCCGGGTGCCGGCGCAGCCAGGCCAGGGCCGTGTCCCGCACCTTCCTGAGCCGGTCGAGCCAACCCGCCATCAGGTCGGCGACGGCCGAGTCGGCCACCGGCAGCAGCGCGGTGGCGGCGCCCACCGGGTCGTCCCCGGCGCGGGACAGCACGGCCGGCAGGGCGGCCTCCTCGAAGCGACCCAGCACGCAGCGCATCCAGTACTCGGCGCGGTAGGGATGGTGGGGCCGCCACTCGGACAGCAGGGGGCGGGCCAGTTCCTCCGGCGCCGTCGTGAAGAAGGCGACCTGGAGGTGGCCGGCGGCCCGGCCGGCGGCCACCTCCCGGGCGATGCCCGCCATCGCACGAGGAGAGAGCCGGCTCGTCAGGTGCTCGGGGACCGTGGCCACGAAGCGGTCCCGTTCTCCCGGCAGCCAGTCGAACGCCGACTCCTCGACCCGCCGTACGCCCGGCACGATCGGCGCGGCGACCTTGCGGCGGTGCTGCCAGGGCGGATCGACCAGCACTGCCGGGAGCTGCTCCGGCGTGGCCGGCGGCACGGCCGGGGCCCGCTCGGTGAGCGCCTCCGCCACCCGTCGCCGGGCGGCCTCGCCCAGCCCGGCCGAGGCGGCGGCGACGGCGGCCGGACACCCGACGACGTGCCCGCGCAGCAGGGTCGCGGCCTCCCGGGCCGCCGGGGTGTTCGCCGTCGCCACCTCCGCGAGCAGCCGCACCCCACGCACCGGAAACCGCTCCAGCATGTCCAGCACGGCGCCCGACACGTACTTCTCGTCCAGCCGGTCGAGCAGCAGGCACATCGCCTCGTCGGTGGGGTACGCCGACATCAGCGACGCCAACCGCCGCTTCCCCTCGGCGGGGGTGTGCTCGACGTCGAACCACTGCGCCAGCAGCGGGGCGAACCGCGGGCCGACGGCCGCCGCCATGGTGGTGAGCAGGGTCGCGTCGCGGGTCAGGACGTGCACGGAGAACCGGTCGACCAGCGCGGTGACGTGCCTGGCCTCGGCGGTCGACAACAGCAGCAGCTCGGCGGAGTCGAGGTCGAAGTCGCGCTGCACCGCCTCGACGCCCTCGGCCACCCAGTCCGCCTCGGTGGGCACCAGGAAGGCGGTCGTCACGCGCGTCGCGAGCGGCCCGTCGCGGTACGCGGTCAGCGCGGCGCGGGCGGCCGCGTACTCCTCGTCGCTGGCGGCGGCCAGGTGTGCCCGGACGCGGCGGGCCACCCCGGGCCGCCCGTCGCGGTAGCCCCACACCCCGGTCCCGGCGGGGTCCCGGCTGAGCCTGCAGTTCTGGTCGCGGTCGCACCGGCCGCTGTGCAGGCCGGCCGCCTCGGCCATGGCGGAGGCGGTGAACACCACCCCGTCGGTTTCGACGAGCCCGTCGGCCAGGGCGACGGCCTTGTCCCTGCTGTACCAGCCGAGCTCGTGGGCCACGGCGACGATGAGCGCACCCGCGCCGAGCGGCGTGTGGTCACCGGCCAGGTGGGCCCACAGCGCGTCGAGCACGTCGCGATCGCCGCCACGGTCGGTCAGCCGGTCGATCCCGCCGCGCACCGACCGCACCAGCTCGTCGGCGGCGGCTGTCGCCTTCGCGCCGCGCGGCAGCGTCGGGCGGGCGGGGCCGCCGTGCCGGGGCACCATGCTGCGCCGCCACGCGCTCGGCACCACGAACGTCTCCTCGTCGGGCAGGGCGTCGGCGGGGGCGGTGGCGGGTGTGGGCCGGGCGGCGGTCTCGGCGTACCCCTTGCGCAGCTTCTCGGCGACCTGCCTGTCGACGTGCGCGGCGGCCTCCGCGGCGGTGGCCAGCTCCCTGACCTGGCTACGGCCGGTCGAGCCGAGGCGCCCGTACCGGATGGTCATTGTCGCGCCGTCCCGCTCCACCTGCCAGAACCTGGCCGCGCTGCCATCGGTGTACTCGAACGTGCGCACCCTGTCTCCCTGATCACCCGCGTCGTGCGGGGACCATAGCGGGCGGCACCGACACGCCGGGCAGCCGCCGGCCCGTCATCGGCACCGGCGGCGCACGCGGCGGTCGGGCGGCCCACGTCCGGCCGTCCGACCGCCGACGGGCTCAGCTCATCTCCTCCTGGAGTCGCGCCATGAGCATCTTCTTGCCCTGTTCGCCCGCCTTACGGTTGTTCTCCTGCATCTTCCGGAACCAGGTGGCGAGTTCCGAGTCGCCCCGCGCGTCGGCGTCGGCGATGTACGTCTCCAACCTCCCGATGTGCTGCAACGACTCCTGCAACACGTGGATCAGGTCGTAGTTCTGGTCCATCACCGGGCTCGCCGGCCCCCTGACCATGGTGGCCATGGCACACACCTCCCCGTCTCGGTGATCGGTGGAGGCAAGGATTACCCGGCCCGACCCCGATCACGCCCGGACGCGGGTCTCCGCGTCCCCGGTGGGTCTGCATGACCAGGCGGACAGGACGGAGGATGGTTCGTGGGCGAAGGTGGCACGGAATCGGGCAGGACCATGAAGAACACCGCGACGACGATCGACACCACCGGACCCGGCGCCGTGACCGGCGGCCCGCGCGGGTCATCGGCCCACTCATCTGACCTGGAGGATCACTGACCATGGCGACCTACGTGTTGATTCCCCCCGCCGGCAGCGGGCCCTGGTACTGGCACCTGTTGGCAGGCCAGCTGCGGGACCGGGGGCACGACGTGGTGGCGGTCGACCTGCCGTGCGCCGACGACTCGGCGGGGCTGGCGGAGTACGCCGACGCCGCCGTCCGGGCCATCGGGGACCGTACGGACCTGGTCGTCGTGGCCCAGTCGTTCGGCGCGTTCACCGGCCCACTGGTGTGCGACCGGGTCGACGCCGAACTGCTCGTGCTGCTGACCCCGATGGTGCCCTCGCCCGGTGAGTCGCCGGGCGAGTGGTGGGAGAACACCGGCTACGCACACGCCAGGCAGGTCCAGGCGCAGCGCGAGGGCTGGACGCCGGCGCAGGACGACGACCCCGGCGTCATCTTCTTCCACGAGCTGCCGCCACAGCTGGTCGAGGAGGCCACGGCGAACGCCCGCGACCAGTCGGGGACGCCGTTCGGGAAGCCCTGGCCGCTCGGCGCCTGGCCCGAGGTGCCGACCCGGGCGCTGCTCTGCCGGGGGGACCGCTTCTTCCCGATCGACTTCCTGCGGAAGCTGGTGTCCGACCGGCTGGGCATCACGCCCGACGAGATGGACGGCGGACACCCCGTGGCCCTGAGCCGGCCGCAGGAACTGGCCGACCGGCTGGAGGAGATCCGGCGGGAGGTCTGCGAGGGTCGCCCGACTCACGCCTGACGTCCGCGCGTGTAACGCCGCACGGCGCTTGGGCGCTGGTACTGACGGAGGCGTGCGTCCCGCCCGCCTCCCGCCGGCCGCTCCCCGCCAGGGAGCGTGCCCCGGCTGGAAACAGCCCCTGGGAGTCTGTGTGAAGAACCTCCGTCGCAAGACACTGGCTGCCGCGTCCGCCGTGACGCTCGGTGTCGGCCTCGCCGTCGCCGGCGGGGTGGCCCCGGCGGCGTCGGCCGCCGGCCCGGACACCACGTTCCTGGTGCTCGCCCCGCAGGGTGGCAAGACCGACAAGGCGGCCGCCCGCGTGGCCGCCGCCAACGGCACCGTGGTGGCCAGCTACGACCAGATCGGCGTGCTCGTCGTCCGGTCGACCAACCCCGACTTCGTCACGGACGTGGCGGGCGCGGGAGTCGACTCGGTGGCGTCCACCGCCGGCCTGGGCACCGCCCTCGAAGAGGGTGAGACCCTCGAGGTCTCCGCGGCCGAGGCGGCCAACACGACCGCCGACCCGACCAAGGAGCCCCTCTTCGGTCAGCAGTGGGACATGCCGATGATCGACGTCCCGCAGGCCCACGCCGTCAACGCCGGCCGGGCCGACGTGGTCGTGGGCGTACTGGACAGCGGCATCTCCTCCAGCCACCCCGATCTGAAGGACCAGATCGCCAAGAACAAGAGCGCGTCCTGCATCGGTGGGGTCTCCGACACCGCCGAGTCCGCCTGGAACCCGACCACCTCCGACCACGGCACCCACGTGGCCGGCACCATCGCCGCCGCCGTCAACGGCGTCGGGGTGACCGGTGTCGCTCCGGGCGTCAAGGTGGCCGCCGTGAAGGTGGTCAACGACGACGGCTACATCTTCCCGGAGGCCGCGGTCTGCGGGTTCATGTGGGCCGCCGAGCAGGGCATGCGGGTGACCAACAACAGCTACTACATCGACCCGTGGCAGCTCAACTGCCGCAACGACGCACGCCAGCGTCCGGTGTGGAAGGCCGTCCAGCGGGCGCTGCGCTACTCGCAGAGCAAGGGCGTGCTGCACGTCGCATCCGCGGGCAACTCGAACTTCGACCTCGCTCACAAGATCACCGACACGGGCAGCCCGAACAACGGGACGCCCGAGGAGCGCGAGAACCTCACCAACTCCTGCCTCGTCCTGCCGGGCGAGGCACCGGGCGTGGTGACCGTGTCGGCGGTCGGTCCGACCGGTCAGAAGAGCTACTACTCCTCGTACGGCCAGGGCGTGGTCGAGGTGACGGCGCCGGGTGGCGACACCCGCTTCCGTACCCGGGGGGTCAGCTCGACCCCCACCGACGGCATCCTGTCCACCACCTACAACACCACCACGAAGACCAACGGCTGGGGCTACAAGCAGGGCACCTCGATGTCCTCGCCGCACGCCACCGGCGTGGCCGCCCTGGCGGTCTCGGCGCACCCGGGCATGACGTCCGGTCAGCTGTCGGCCTTCCTGGGCAACACCGCCGAGTCGATCGCATGCCCCGGCGGCGTCTACAACCCGGTGCCGCTGATCGCGGCCGGCCCGAACGCCTACGACGCGACCTGCTCCGGCGGCAAGCGCAACGGCTTCTACGGCGCCGGCATGGTCAACGCGTACAACGTGGTGAAGTAACAGCACGGCACGACCCGTGGTGGGGCCCGGCGGTGATCCGCCGGGCCCGACCCGTCTTCGTTGCCTCGGCGGGGCGCCGGGAAGCTGTCAGCCGAGACCCGGGGGCGCGGGCAGGATCCGTCGCAGCGCCGGCGGCTTGGCCCGGGGCTGCCACTCCCGGGGGTAGCCCACCGAGACCTCCTCGAACCGCACGCCGTCGTGCCAGGTGGTACGAGGGATGTGCAGGTGGCCGTAGACCACCGCGGCGGCGTCGAAACGCAGGTGCCAGTCGGCGGTGGTCTCGGTGCCGCACCACTGGGCGAAGATCGGGTAGTGCAGCACCCGGGTCGGCTCGCGCAGCAGCGGCCAGTGGTTGACCAGCACCGTCGGCATCCCCGGCTCCCGCTCGGCGAGCCGCCGGGCGGTCTCGGCGACGCGGGCGGCGCACCACGCCGACCGGCTCGGGTACGGATCGGGGTGCAGCAGGAACTCGTCGGTGCAGACGACCCCCACCCGGTACGCCTCGGCCAGCGCCGCCTCGGGGGTGTCGAACCCGTCCGGGCGCCAGCTGTGGTCGTAGAGCAGGAACAGCGGCGCCACCAGCACCGGGCCGCCCACGCCCCGCCACACCGGGTACGGGTCCTCCGGGGTCAGCACGCCCAACCGCCGGCAGACGTCGACCAGGTACGCGTAGCGCGCGGTCCCCCGCAGCGTCACCGGGTCGGCCGGCGGGGTCCACAACTCGTGGTTGCCCGGCACCCAGACCACCCGCGCGAAGCGGCGGCTGAGCAGGCCGAGGGCCCACTCGACGTCCGCCACGGTGTCGCCCACGTCCCCGGCGACCAGCAGCCAGTCCTGCGGCGACCCGGGGCGCAGCCCCTCCACCACCTCCCGGTTGCCCGGGTGACCGACGTGCAGGTCGCTGATGGCGAGCAGGCTGCCGCCCTCGCCGTCATCCCCCGCCATGCCGCTGATCCTAGGCAGTGCCGCGTCCACTCCGCGAGGCCGCACCGGTCGCCCCGCCCGGCGGGGGCGTCCGGCGAGGTGGCCGGGGACCGCCGGGGCCCACCCGGTAGGATCGGCACGGGCCGTGACTGGCGCGTAGGGATGGAGAACCATCGGGAAGCGGTCCCGTCATGAGGACGCATGCCGAGCGCCTGGGCCTTCCGCACGTCACTGGAGGTCGCATGTCGTCGCTGAACGCCGAATCCACCGCATTCCGCAGCGCCCTCGAGGTGATCCGCGCCGTCGAGCCGCGGGTCGCCGACGCCATCGGCGCGGAGCTCGCCGACCAGCGTGAGTCGCTCAAGCTCATCGCCAGCGAGAACTACGCCTCCCCCGCCACCCTGCTGACCATGGGCAACTGGTTCAGCGACAAGTACGCCGAGGGCACCGTCGGCCGCCGCTTCTACGCGGGCTGCCAGAACGTCGACACCGTCGAGGCGCTCGCCGCCGAGCACGCCCGGGAGCTGTTCGGCGCCGCCCACGCGTACGTGCAGCCGCACTCCGGCATCGACGCCAACCTGGTCGCGTTCTGGGCGATCCTGGCCGACCGGGTGGAGTCGCCCGCGCTGAGGAAGGCCCAGGTGCGGCAGGTCAACGACCTCACCGAGGCGGACTGGTTCGCGCTGCGCCGGGAGCTGGGCAACCAGCGGATGCTCGGCATGTCCCTGGACGCGGGCGGCCACCTCACCCACGGGTTCCGGCCGAACATCTCCGGCAAGATGTTCGACCAGCGCAGCTACGGCACCGACCCGGCCACCGGCCTCGTGGACTACGACAAGGTCGCCGAGGCGGCCCGCGAGTTCAAGCCGCTGATCCTGGTCGCCGGCTATTCGGCGTACCCGCGGAAGGTCAACTTCCGGATCATGCGGGAGATCGCCGACTCGGTCGGCGCCACCTTCATGGTCGACATGGCGCACTTCGCCGGCCTGGTCGCCGGGAAGGTCTTCACCGGCGACTTCGACCCCGTGCCGCACGCGCACATCGTCACCACCACCACCCACAAGTCGCTGCGCGGCCCGCGTGGCGGCATGGTGCTCTGCCAGCCCGAGCTGGCCGACCAGGTCGACCGGGGCTGCCCGATGGTGCTCGGCGGCCCGCTGCCGCACGTGATGGCCGCCAAGGCCGTCGCCCTCGCCGAGGCCCGGCGCCCCGACTTCGCCGACTACGCGCAGCGGATCGTCGACAACGCGCAGGCGCTCGCCGACGGGCTGCTGCGCCGGGGCGGCAAGCTGGTCACCGGCGGCACCGACAACCACCTGGTGCTGATCGACGTCACCGGCTACGGGCTGACCGGCCGGCAGGCCGAGCAGGCGCTGCTCGACTCGGGCATCGTCACCAACCGCAACTCGGTGCCGCAGGACCCGAACGGCGCCTGGTACACGTCCGGCATCCGGGTCGGCACCCCGGCGCTGACCAGCCGGGGGCTGGGCACCGCGCAGATGGACGAGACGGCCGAGCTGATCCACACCGTGCTCAGCCAGACCAGGCCGGGCGCGAACCCGGACGGCACCGCGTCCAAGGCCAAGTACGTCCTCGACGCCGCCGTCGCGGACCGGGTCGGCAAGCAGGCCAGCGACCTGCTGACCGGCTTCCCGCTCTACCCGGCCGTCGACCTCGGCTGAGCCCGTTCCACCACGACGCCCCCGCCCGGCCCCACCGGCGCGGGGGCGTCCCCGTCACCGGCCCCGCCCTCGCGTGAGGCACGCGGGGCGGATGGGAACGGGGGTTCTCCCTGTCAGGCGACGGGGCGCTTCAGGTGGTAGCGGTGCACCTCGGTGCTGCCCTGGACGTTGTTCACGTCCTCGGCTGCGGAGACCAGTTCCCAGCCCTCCCGGCCGGCCCGGTTGAGGTGTGAGATCGCCGTGTCGCCGTACGCGGTGATGTCCCGGCGCGACCCGTCCGGGCCGTACCAGGTGAAACTGACGTGGAAGTTGCGACCCTGCCCCTGATAGCGGCGGACCAGCAACGCGTATTCCCAGGCGACCATGGCGTCCATTATGAGTGTCCACCGAGGACGATGGAACATGGGCAGTCGCGCATTGCCGTGCGGTGAACGCGATGTGTCATCCCACGTCGGCGGTCGCCGCCCGTCGGGCCGTCTCGTCGGCGACCAGGGCGGCCAGCCGGTCCAGCCCGAGGTCGATCTGTTCCGGGGTGACCGCGCTGACCGACAGCCGCAGCGCGTCGACCGGGGCGCCGTCGTCGTAGAAGTGCGCCATCGGCGTCCAGAGCAGCCCGTACTCGCGGGCGGAGCGGTGCAGCAGCGCGTCGTCGACGGCGAACGGCACGGTGACCACGACGAAGAACCCGCCGGCCGGGACGTTCCACCGCACCGGCGAGGTGCCCGCCGGGAACCGCCGGGCCAGGCCGTCGACCAGGTGGCGCAGGTTGCGGCCGTACGCGGCCCGTTCCCGGACGGTGGCCGCCACGAGGCTGCACCCGTGCTCCAGCAGCGCGCCGCCGACCACCGCCTGGGCGATCGCCGAGGTGTTCACCGTGACCATGCTCTTGATCTTGGCGAGCTGGTCGGCGAGCAGACCCACCGCGCCGTCCGCACCGGCGACGCGCTGGTCCGCGACCACGTAGCCCACGCGGGCGCCGGGCAGCACCG
This sequence comes from Micromonospora sp. NPDC048170, assembly GCF_040652795.1. Classification (NCBI taxonomy): domain Bacteria; kingdom Bacillati; phylum Actinomycetota; class Actinomycetes; order Micromonosporales; family Micromonosporaceae; genus Micromonospora; species Micromonospora sp. NPDC048170. Next base: position 25,435 of record NZ_JBEZMR010000018.1, on the reverse strand, counting down.
TCTTGGCGAACGAGCCCAGGTAGACCACCCGCCGCGCGGTGTCCAACGCCTTGAGCGTGGGCAGCCGCCCGGCGTCGGAGGCGGGGAAGAGTCCGTACGGGTTGTCCTCCAGCAGCAGCAGGTCCTCCTCGGCGGCCAGGTCGAGCAGCCGCCGCCGGTCGGCCAGGCCGATGCTGGTCCCGGACGGGTTCGCGAAGTCCGGCATCACGTAGCAGGCGCGTGGACGCAGCCCCGCCGCCCGGGCGCGGCGCACCTGCTCGCGCAGGTCGGTCAGGTCGATCCCGGTCGGGCCCCCCGCCACCGGCCGCACCGGCAGGTCCAGCAGCCGGGCGGCGCCGGTCAGCCCGACGTACGTCGGGGCAACGGCGAGCAGCACGTCGCGCGGGTCGGCCCGCAGCGCCCGCAGCACCAGGAACATCGCCTCCTGGCAGCCGACGGTCACCACGATCGCCGCCGGGTCGACCGTGACGTCCTCGTCGACGGCGAGGTTGCGGGCGACGAGGTGGTGCACGATGCCCTTGGTGCGGCCGTACTGGAACAGCGTCCGGTGCACCTGCGCGGGGCTCTGCCCGAGGTCGTCGGCCAGGTGCCGGCGGAACGTCTCCAGGTGCCGGTGCAGCGCCGCGACGTCGAAGAACTCCTCGTACGGCCGGCCGGCCGCCAGCGACACCGCCTCGGGATAGTGCTGGGCCACCTCGTTGAGGAAGTTCATCGAGTTCAGCGCCGGGTCGTCGACCGCCGGGTGCAGGTCGGCGACGTGCAGGTCAACCGGGTCGGCCATCGCTCAGCCCTCCGTCAGCACGCGCAGTTCCCGGACGGCCTCCGGGCCGGGGCAGCCGGCCAACGCCAGGGCGTCGCGGAATTCGCCGGCCAGCAGCGCCAGCGCCGTCTGTGCCCCGGCCCGGCCGCCAGCGGCGAGCGCCCACAGCATGGGTCGGCCGACCAGTACCCCGCGTGCGCCGAGGGCGAGCGCGCGCAGCACGTCGACGCCGTCGCGCACGCCGCTGTCCAGCAGCACCTCGCACCGGTCGGCCACCGCCGCCACCACCTCCGGCAGCACGGTGGCGGTGGCCGGTGCGCCGTCGAGTTGCCGTCCGCCGTGGTTGGAGACCACCACGGCGTCCGCGCCGGCGACCACCGCCAACTCCGCGTCGCGCGGGTCGAGAATGCCCTTCACCACCAGCGGCAGGGTGGTACGGCCGCGCAGCCACTCCAGGTCGGCCCAGGTCAGCGCGGGCGCGAAGACCTCGCCGGTGTGCGCGGCGATGGCGGAGACTCCCGGGGTGGCGGTGTGCACGAGGTCGCCTCGGTCGGCCGGCAGGTTGGCTGCCACCACGTGCGGCGGGATGGCGAACGCGTTGCGCACGTCGCGCCGCCGGGGGCCGAGGATCGGCACGTCCACGGTGACCGTCAGGGCCGTGCAGCCCGCCGCATGCGCCCGGTCCAGCAGATCGGCGACCAGGCCCCGGTCGCGCAGCCAGTAGAGCTGGAACCAGATCGTCGCGCTGGTCTCCGCGATCTGCTCGATCGGCACGCTGCTCAGGGTGCTGGCCAGGTACGGCACGCCGGCCGCGCCCGCGGCGGCGGCCAGCGCCAGCTCCCCGTCGGGGTGCACCAGCCGCTGGTACGCCATCGGCGCCACGGCCACCGGCATGGCGTACGACGTGCCGAGCAGCCGTGCCTCGGTGCGGGGGGTGTGCACGCCGCGCAGCACCCGGGGCAGCACGGCCACCCGGTCCAGCGCGCGGCGGTTGGCGGCGAGCGTCGTCTCGGCGCCGCTGCCACCGTCGATGTAGTCCCACACGTCGGGCGGGAGCACCGCCCGGGCCGGCTCGGCGAAGTCGGTCAGGCTGGCCGGCGACGGCTGTGCCACCGGCAGGTCCGACGTCGGCAGCACCCCCTCAGCCATCACCAGGCTCCCTTCCCACCGGCACCGCCCCGATGGTGGTCACCCCGCCACCCGGCACGCCGGCGACGCTCGCCGCGAACCGCCCGCGCAGGAACGCGGCGGCCTCGTCCTGGGCGCGCCGGCCGTCGTCGAACGCCCCGGGCATGGCGAAGAAGCCGTGGATCATGCCGGCGTACCGGGTGAGGGTGGTGGGCACCCCGGCGTCGCGCAGCCGCTGCGCGTACCGCTCCCCCTCGGCGCGCAGCGGGTCGTGCTCGGCGGTGATCACCAGTGCCGGGGGCAGTCCGGTCAGGTCCGCGGCGAGCAGCGGCGACGCCAGCGGGTGCCGCGCGTCGGCCGGGTCGGCGAGGTAGTGGCCCCGGTACCAGGCGACCGAGCGGCGGTTGAACAGCAGCGGATCGTCGCCGGCCCCGCCGGGTTCGGCGCTCTGGTCGGTGTTCGGGTACACCAGCAGTTGGGCGGCGAGCCGGGGCCCGCCGCGCTCCCGGGCCAGCAGGGTCACGGCGGCGGCGAGGTTGCCGCCGGCGCTGTCCCCGCCGACGGCCACCCGCTCCGGGTCGACGCCGAACTCCTCCGGATGCGCGGCGATCCACCGGGTGGCCGCGTGGCAGTCGTGCACCGCCGCCGGGAAGGGGTGTTCCGGGGCCAGCCGGTAGCCGACGGTGACCACCTGGCAGGGCACCGCGTTGGCCAGCCGCCGGCAGATGCCGTCGGCGGTGTCGATGCTGCCCAGCGTCCAGCCGCCGCCGAAGAAGTAGACCAGGGTGGGCAGCGGTCCCTGCCCCGCCGGCCGGTGGACGCGCACCGGGAGGTAGCCCGCCGGGCCGGGGACGTGCGTGTCGCGTACCTCGTGCACCGGCTCGACCGCGCCGCCGCCTGCGCGGATCGCGGCGAGGTCGGCGGCGCGGGCCTCGGCCAGGGTCCGGGTGTAGAGCGGCGGGGTGCCGGCCGCCTCACGGGCGGCCCGGTAGGCCGCCACCTGCGGATGGACGCTCACGCGGACCCTCCTCGGGTGTGGATCAGAAGCTTGTCGATGCCGCGCAGGAAGAGGCTGCCGCTGTACGTCGGCGCCTCGGCGACCGTGAGCCCGGGGAAGCGGGCCAGCAGCTTGGGCAGGGCGAGGCGGCCCTCCAGCCTGGACACCGCGGCGCCGAGACAGAAGTGCAGTCCGGCACCGAAGGCCAACGACGGCGGTCCGCCGCGGCGCGGGTCGAAGCGGTCCGGGTCGGGGAAGCGGGCCGGGTCGCGGTTGGCGGCGGCGAGGACCAGCAGCACGTTGTGGTCCCGCTCGACCGGCACCCCGCCGATCTCCGTGTCGCCGGGCGCGGCCCGGGCCAGCAGGTGCACCGGGGCCTCCAGCCGCAGGATCTCGTCGACCGCGCCCCGGGTCAGCGTGTCGTCGCCGGGCAGCGCGGCGACCACGTCGGGGTGGGCCAGCAGCAGCGGCAGCCCGTTGCCGAACATGTAGACGGTGGTGACGAACGCGGCGTTGAACAGGACGATCAGGTTGCTGACCAGTTCGTCCGGGGTCAGCTCCACGTCCCCGGAGTCGCTCGCCTCCACCAGGGCGCTGATCAGGTCCTCGCCGGGCCGGCGGCGGCGGTGGGCGATCAGCTCCGCGTAGAAGTCACGCAGTTCGGCGGCGGCGGTGTTGGCGGCGTCGCGGCGCTGCGGGGTCTTGCCCGCCACGTCCAGGTACTCGTCGATCCGCTCGACCCGCTGCCGGTAGAAGTCCAGTTCCCCGGCGGGAATGCCGATGAACTCCGCCATCACCAGGGCCGGCATCGGATACGCGAACTCCGCGACGAAGTCGAGGTCGGCGTCCCCGGCGTCGGCCATCCGGTCCAGCAGATCGTCCACGACGCGGTGCACGGTCGGTTCGAGCGCGCCCAGCCGGCGCGGCGTGAAGGTCTTCGCGAACACCGCCCGCATCCGGGTGTGCTCCGGCGGGTTGACGAACATCATCGACGTCTGGAGGGTGCGCAGCACCTCCTGTTCCTGCCAGCCCGGCGGCGCCTGCTTGTACCACCCCGGGTCGCGCAGCACCTGGCTGACCAGGTCGTAGCCGACGGCGACGGCGGCGAACGTGCGGTGCCCGCCGGTCGCCGGCACCGGGCTGACCGGTCCCAGTTCGTGCAGCCCCGCGTAGCAGGGGTACGGGTCCTGCCGGCCCTCGTCGCTGTAGAGACGGGTCAGCAGTCGGGTGACGTCCATGGTCGATCGGTCTCCCCACCAACGGTGGTGCGGGCGGCGGGGGTCGCCCGCCGCCCGCACCGATGTCACAGGCCGAGCAGTCGCAACGGTACGGCGTTCGCGAGCGCCTGGTTGCCGGCGTCGTTCGGGTGGATGTGGTCCCCCGAGTCGTACGCGGGCAGCAGCCGGCTGGGCTGGGCCGGGTCGCGCAGCACCCGGTCGAAGTCGAGCAGCCCGTCGAACTCGTCGCTGCCGCGCAGGTACGCGTTGACCGCCTGCCGGGTGGCCTCCTTCTCGGGCGTCCACACCCCCGGGTTGCCGTGCCCCTCGTACGGGGTGAGCGTCGACACCAGGCTGCGCAGGCCACGCGCCTTCACCTGCTGGTTGATCTGCCGCAGCGAGGCGATGATCTGCTCGGCGGAGTCGCCCGACATCCAGATGTCGTTGATGCCCAGGTGGGTGATCACGGTCCGGGCGTCGGTCTGCGCGAAGACGTCCTCGTCGAGCCGGGCCAGGGCGTTGGGGCCGAGCTCGTGGTAGCCGGGGAAGCCGCCCGCCCCGGGCTCGGTGCCCTCGTGGTTGAGCCGGTTGCCGGCGAGGCTGAGGTTGAGCACGCCCGGGGTGCGGACGTCCGGGCGGGCGTCGATGAGCCGGTCGGCGAGCAGGTCCGGCCAGCGCTTGTTGGCGTTGACGGTGCTGCCGTTGCCGTCGGCGATGGAGTCGCCGAAGACCACCACCGAGCCGGGGCTGTGCCGGCGCTGCACGTCGATGCCGGACAGGAAGAACCAGCAGCAGTTCGGCCGGATGGTGAACCCCGCGCCCCCGGCGGCGGAGGTCAGGTCGGTGGCGCCGATGAAGTTGGTCTGCCGGGACTGGCCGTGGAAGGTCACCGGCCCGGTGGGGGTCGGGAAGTGCACCGTGAGCACCAGGTCCTGCTGGTCGCCGACGGCCAGCGCGACGGGGTCGCTGACCAGCTCGGCACCCCGGTTCATGGTGGCCGAGGTGGCGCCGCCGAAGGTCAGCTCCCGCAGGGTCGAGGTGTCGATGTCGGACAGGTCGTCGGGGGTCGAGGTGTTCGGCTTGGCGACGGTGGCCCGACCGACCCGGACGGCCTGCTCGCCGTACGAGTTGCTGAGCCGTACCCGGAACTGCGGTCCGCCCACCGTGGTGTGCACGATCATCCGTACGCTCTGGTCGTTGAGGCCGTTGTTGGTCAGGCCGGTCGCATTGCCCCTGGTGACCGCAGCCGCCCAACTGCCCGCCCAGACTGCGCGCTGGCGGGCCGACTCGGCGTCCGAGGGACCGGCGCTGGCCACCATCGCCGGGGTGCCGGCGACGAGCAACGTGGCCACGGACGCGATGACATGCCATCTCTTCGGGGTCGACATTGAACCTCCATCGTTGGCAGCCCAGGGCCGTCCGCTGACGGCACCGCCTGGACGATGGTCCAGAAACCTAGCCGCCCCTTTTCACGACCGTCAATCAACCTGATCGACGTGATCAAATGTCCTCCGGTCCGGTCCGAGCGCCGTTCAGGCTCTGTCCGGTGACAGTCGGTGGTGCCTACGCTCACAGACGGCGGCGGTGCGGTCGCCGGGGCGCCGCGGCGTCCCGGGCTGCCCGGCGCACGGCGACACTTCTGCGGTGAGGGGGCTGTCGGATGACCGACCGACCGGAGCGACCGACCGGCTACGTGCACCGGGCGCTGGAGCTCTTCGCGGGCTTCGGTGACCGGGAGGCGCTGGTCGGGAACGGACGCCGGCTCAGCTACGCCGACGTCGCCGCGCAGGTGCGCGGGCTGGCCGCGGCGCTGCTCGGGCACGGCGTACGGCCGGGGCACGCGGTGCTGCTCGCGCTCGGCAACCCGGTGGAGGGGCCGCTGGTGCAGCTCGCCCTGCACCTGCTCGGCTGCCGGACGATGTGGATCGCCCCGGTCACCTCCCGCCGGGAGGTCGACGAGTTCGTCCGGCTGGCCCGCCCCGACGCGTTCGTCTACGACGCCCGCGACCCGGCCAGCCTGGGCCCGGAGCTGGCCGCCGGGCTGCCCGGCGTGCCCGTGCTCTGCCTCGGCCCGGGCGGCGCCGGACCGGACCTCGTCGCCGAGGCGGAGCGCGCCGCCGGGGACGACCTGCCGGCCGGGGTGCCGGTGCCGGAGTCCTTCCTCCAGACCAGCGGCACCACCGGCACCCCGAAGCTGGTGCACCACCGGGAGAGCTTCTACACGCAGGTCCTCGCCCTGGCAGCCGGCTTCCGCGCCGCCGGGCATCCGCCGCTGCGGCACCTGTCGCACTCGCCGATGTGGCTGGCCAGCGGCCAGATCACCACGCTGTTCAACCTCTTCACCGGCGGGGTGCTGTTCCCGCGCGACGGCTGGGACCCGGCGCGGTTCATCGACACCGTCGGGCGGGAGCGGATCAACTCGACGTTCGTCACCCCACCGATGCTCTACGAGGTGCTCGACCACCCGGCCCTGGACGGCGCGGACTTCTCCGCCATGTTCATGTTCAACGTGGGCGCCGGACCCGCCGCGCCCGCCCGGTTGCGTCAGGCGATCGCCCGCTTCGGCCCGGTGCTGCGCATCGTGTACGGCCTCAGCGAGGCGGTCGTGGTCACCGCCCTGCCGGGGCTGACCGAAGACCCGGCGCACCCGGAGCGGCTGCGGTCCTGCGGGCGACCCTACGGCGACGTGCGCGTACAGATCCGCGCCGAGGACGGCACGCCGCTGCCGCCCGGCGAGAACGGCGAGGTGTGGGTGCACACCGACCTGCGCTTCGCCGGCTACCACGGCCAGCCCGGGCTGACCGCCGAGACGCTGGCCGACGGCTGGGTCCGTACCCGCGACGTCGGGCACCTCGACGCCGACGGCTACCTCTACCTCGTCGACCGGTTGCAGGACCGGATCCTCACCCGGCGGCGTAGCTGGCCGATCTACTCCCGCCCGATCGAGGACGTCCTGGCCGGGCACCCGCAGGTGCGGGCGGCGGCCGTCATCGGTGTGCCGGACGAGGCGGCCGGCGAGCTGCCGTACGCCTTCGTGGTGCCGGCGCCCGGCGCGGCCGTGACCGCCGGGGAACTGGTCGACCTGGTGACCGCCGAGCTGAGCGACACCTGGGCGCCGGGCGGGGTCGAGTTCGTCGACCGGCTGCCGCTCAACCGCTCCGCCAAGGTGGACAAGCGCGCGCTGCGGGCCCGCTACGCCGGGGAACACCCGTCGTCGGTCGAGCAGCCGGAGGCGTCGATCGGCAGCCTGGCGTGACTCCCCGGCGGGAACTGACCGTCCTGGTCGCCGCCGACCTGATCTCCAACCTGGGCAGCCGGATCTCGGTGGTGGCCATCCCCTGGCTGGTGCTGGAGACCACCGGCAGCCCGGCGAAGATGGGCGTGGTGGCCGCCGCCGAGACGCTGCCCTACCTGTTCTCCAGCGCCCTGGGTGCGCCCTGGGCGGACCGGATCGGGTTGCGCCGCACCTCGATCCTGGCTGATGCCGGCAGCGCCGGACTGATGGTGGCGGTGGCCCTCACCCCGTGGCTCGGCTTCGGGGCGCTGGTCGCGCTGGTTGCCGTCGTCGGTGCGCTGCGGGGCGTCGGCGACCGGGTCAAGCACGTGATGTTCCGCCCGGCCGCCGAGGCCGCCGGGGTGCGGCTGATCCGGCTGACCTCCGTCTACGACGGGCTGGGCCGGCTGGTCACCCTGCTCGGCGCGGGGATGGGCGGGCTGCTCGTCTGGTGGTTCGGGGTGACGCGGGCGCTCCTCATCGACGCCGCCAGCTTCGCCGTCTGCGCCCTGCTGATCGGCCTGCTGGTCCGGCCGCCGGCCGCACCGACGGCAGCGGCGGCGCCGGAGCGATACCTGCGCGCGCTCGCGGGCGGGTTCCGCCACCTGGGCCGCGACCGGATGCTGCTGACCATGCTGCTGGTGATCTCGGCGCTGAACATGGTGGTCAACGCGAGCGTCGCGGTCTACATCCCACTCTGGGTGGACGACGTGCTGCGCAGCCCCGCCGGGCTGGGCCTGGTGCTCGGGGCGTTCGCGGCGGGCGCGCTGCTGGGCAACCTGCTGTTCACGGCGTTCGGCCCCCGGCTGCCCCGGTACCTGACCTTCGTCATCGGGGCGGCGGTCGGTGGCGCGCCGCGGCTGCTGGTCCTGGCGGTGAGCGAGGAGTTGGCGGTGGTGCTGGCGGTGACGTTCGCGTCCGGCATCGGCATCGCGGCGGTGAATCCGCTGCTCGGGGTCGCGATCTACGAGCGGGTACCGGCCGAGTTGCAGACCCGGGTGATCGGGCTCGCCGGCTCGCTGGCCTTCGCGGGCCTGCCGCTGGGCGCCCTGCTGGGCGGCTGGTCGGCGAGCGCCGCGGGCCTCGTCCCGGCCCTGCTGGCGATGACGGCGTTCTGCCTCGTCGTCACCCTCCTGCCGCTGCTGCCCGCCCTGCGCCCCCGGCCCGCCCCCACGCCGGCCGAGCGGGCCCCGCGTGTCGCGGGTCGGGCGTAGGGTCGGGGCGTGGCAGGACCGGGCGCCCAGGCGTTTGGCGGCGGCGTACCGGGCGCAGCGGCAGGCGTAACCCGACCGACCGCACCGTCTCCGCTGCCGTGACGGCTCATCCTGGATCGGGCGACGGGCCCTGTTCCGGGTGCCGGGCGTGGGCTAGCGTGCCGACATGCCATCGACGTTGAGCGAAGCGACGGATCCGTGGTGCCTTCGCGACGGAGAGAGCGCTGCCCTGTTGCGCGGGCATCCGTGGCGGCGTTTCGCGGTGCTGGGCGACAGCGTGGCCGAGGGGCTCTGCGAGCCCGTCGACGGCTATCCCGACGTGCAGTGGGCCGACCGGATCGCCGCTGAGCTGCGCGCCGTCCGGCCGGAGCTGGCGTACCTCAATCTGGGCGTGCGGGGGCTGCGGGCGCACGAGGTGGGCGCCGCGCAGCTCGCCCCGGCGCTGGCGTTCCGCCCCGACCTGGCGCTGGTGGTCTGCGGCGGCAACGACGCCTTCAGCCGGGGGTACGACGCGGACGCGGTCGACGCCGAGCTGACTGCCATGATCGAAACGCTCCAGGCTGCCGGGGCGGATGTGATCACCGTCGGCATGTTCGACGTGTCGCTCAGCCCGGCCGTGCCGGAGCAGCACCGCGCCGGCCTGGGCGAGCGGATGCGGCGGCTCTCCACGCACACCGGAGCGCTCGCGGAACGCCTCGGCACCCTGCACGTGCGGCTCACCGACCACCCGCTCACCGCCGATCCGTCGATGTACAGCAGCGACGGCCGGCACGGCAGCGCCCGCAGCGACGCGGTCGCCGCCGCCGAGACCGTCCGCCGCCTCGGCGCCCACCTGGTGCCTTGTCGTTGAAGAGTGCTCGTGCAATCCGTGGTGAGCCCCAAGATCCGCCACGGTGCCGGCCGGCGGAGGATCCACCCGCGGGACGCTGTCGAGCTGATGTCGTGAACGATTCAGGGCCGCCGGGTGCCGCAGCGGCTCCGGACACCGCCTGATGTCATCACTCCCAGCGGAAGTAGCGGGCCGCGATCCCGCCCAGCACGACGGTGAACGCCACCATCACGGCCAGGTGCGACAGCGTCGGCCAGGATCCCGCCCAGGCGTCCTGCACGGCCAGGGAGGCGGCCCCCAGCGGGGTGAAGTCGGCGATCTTCCGCACCAGGTCGGGCATCAGCGGCCCCGGCGTCCACACCCCGGCGAAGAACATCATCGGGAAGTAGATCAGCTGACCGATCCCCATCGAGGCCCGGGCGCTCGGTGTTACCGCCGTCACGAGCAGCGCGAGGGCGCACATCGTGGTCGACCCGAGCGTGAACGCCAGCACGAAGCCGACCGCGTTGCCGGGCGGCGGGACGTCGAAGACGGTCGCCGCCACCAGCCAGGCCAGGCCGCACGCGACCAGCAGTGCGGCGACGTTCACGGCCACCTGCGCGACGAGGACCGCCGCCGGCGAGACCGGGGTGGTCGACAGCCGGCGCAGGATGCCCCGCTCGCGATAGGTGCCCACCACGTTCACCAGCGTCATCATCGTCACCGTCGCGATGGCCAGCGTCATGGTGATGGGCAGGTAGACCTCCAGGGGGAGCCGGCCGTCCAGCTCGTCCGCCGGCTCCCGGAACCCCGGCATGGCCAGGCCGAGCACCAGGATCAGCAGGGCCGGGAACGCGATGGCGAAGAACGTGCCGACCGGATCCCGGAGGAACAGCTTCGCCTCGACGCGGATGATCTTGGAAAGGGCGGTCATCAGTTGCTCCTGGCAGCGGTGAGGGCGAGGATCGCGTCCTCGAGGGTGGGCCGTTCGACGCCGGGCACCTGGGCACCGGCGATCAGGTTGCGGGGAGTGTCGACGGCGACGACCCGGCCGGCCGCGACGACCGCCAACCGGTCGCACAGGCGCTCCGCCTCGTCCATGAAGTGGGTCACCAGCACGACCGTGACGCCACGGTCCCGGACCTGCCGGACCAGCTCCCACGTGTCGCGCCGCGCCTGCGGGTCCAGCCCGGTGGTCAGCTCGTCGAGGATCGCCACCCTCGGGTTGCCGACCAGCGCGAGCGCGATCGACAGCCGCTGTTTCTGCCCGCCGGAGAGCTTCGCGAACACCGTGTCCCGTTTGGGGGTCAGGCCCAGCTCGTCCATCAGCGCCCGCCAGTCGGCCGGGTGCGGATAGAACGAGCTGTACAGGTCGAGCGCCTCCCACACCTTGATCCGATCCGGCAGCTGGCTCTCCTGGAGTTGGATGCCCAGCTTCTGCCGCACCGCCGCGCGGTCCCGGCGCGGGTCCAGCCCCAGCACCCGTACCGTGCCGGAGTCCGGGGCCCGAAGCCCCTCGACGCACTCCACGGTGGTGGTCTTGCCGGCGCCGTTCGGGCCGACAAGCCCGAAGATCTCGCCCTCGTCCACGCTCAACGACACATCGGCGACGGCCACCTGGTCGGCGTACTGCTTGCGGAGGTTCCGCACCTCGATGACTGGCATGCCGCCAACGCTAGGAATCTCACCGGCCGCGGGTAATGGGTCCAGCTGCCCGGTGGAGGTGTACCCAGCCCCACCCCTGGTCGGTACCCTGCCCCAGTGCGGCGGCGGTCGGTGCGGCGAAGACTCCACCCGTGACTCGCTTCGCGCTCGCCATACCACGCTGCGTCACCCTGGTCGTGCTGAGCGTGGCCGGCTTCGTCTACGGGCACCTCCTCGTGCTCTGCGCCACGCTGGTGATCCCCTATCCGCTCGCCCTCTCCGGCCAGTTCCGCCTGGCCGCGCTGGCCCGCCGGCTCGCCCGCGCCTGGGCCGGGGCCGACCTGCCCGACCCCGTACGGGCGCCGCCGCCGGCACCGCACCGGCGCGAGGACGGCTGGTACGCCCACGACGGCACGGTGTTCAGGTCGCCTCGGCTGCCGGCGTTCCTGCTGAAGCTGGACCACCACGCGCAGGACCCGACGGTCGGCCGGGAATGGCTGTGGCTGATCTTCACTCCGGTCACCGGCGCGGTCCCGATCCTGGTGCCGCCCGCACTGATCACGGCCGGCGTGTTCCTGCTCGTCTCGCCTCCCTGGCCGCTCGCGTGGTCGGTGCCGGCGGCCGTCGGGTCGGTCGTGGCCGCGTTCCTGCTCGCGCCGGGTGCGTTGCGGGCGTACGGGCTCTGGGCCGGCGTGCTGCTGAGGACCGGGAAGCCGCCGCAGACGGCGGTCGGCCGGTGGGTCACCCGGACGTCGGCCGCGACCTGGCGGGGGGCCGGCCTGGCCGGGCTGTCCCTCGCCGCGTTCGGCGGCCTGCTGCTCAACCTGCTCGCCGCGGCCCTGTCGTGGGGCGGGCTGCTGCCGTACACCCTGCCGGTCACGCGGTCACTGGTGCAGCTCTACCGGCGCCACGTCGGACGGTGGACGGGCACCGACCTGCCCGCACCGTACCGGCCTTACCCGCCGTCGCCGAGCCCCGGCGAGGACGGCAACTACCGGGTCGGACGGGTCCTGTACACCGACCTCCCGGCGGCGATCCAAGGTCAGCGGCCAGGATGGCTGCTCGGTGACCCGGCCACCTGGCGGGACCAGCTGTGGTCACTGGGCTCGGTCGTCCTGGCCCCGCTCTCGTTCGTCCCGGCGGTCCTGGTCGGCTTCGGGTTCTACGGCCTGTTCTGCCAGCCCCTGACGTGGGTGGGCTGGGCGGTGCCGATCGGCCTGTTCACCGGCTACTGGATCACCCCGTTCTACCTGTCGTTCGGCATCGAGCACGTCGGCCTCGTCGGGCCGTGGTTTCCGGACTGGGCGAGCATGCCCGTCGGGCTGGCCATGTCGCTGCTCGGGTTGGGCCTGGCCGTCCCGCTGACGAGGCTGCGGCTGTGGTGGGACCGGCTCCTGCTCACCCCCACCGCGTCCACCGTGCTCGCCCTGCGGGTCGCACACCTCGCCACGACCCGGGCCGACGCCGTCGACGTGCAGGCGGCCGAGCTGCGCCGCATCGAACGCGACCTGCACGACGGCGCCCAGGCCCGGCTCATCGCCGTCGGGCTCGGCCTGGCCGCCGTCGCACGGCTCATGGAGACCGACCCGGTGCGGGCGCGCCGGGTCCTGGAACAGGCGCAGGAGACGTCCGCCGCCGCGCTGGCCGAACTGCGCGACCTGGTACGCGGCATCCATCCGCCGGTGCTGGCCGAGCGCGGACTCGGCGACGCGATCCGGGCGATCGCGCTCGACACCCCGCTGCCGGTGGACGTGGACGTCGACCTGCCCGGCCGGCTCGACGCGCCGGTCGAGTCGGCCGCCTACTTCGTCACCTGCGAGGCCCTCACCAACGCGGCCCGCTGCGCGGCCCACATCTCGGTCTCGCTGTCGTACCGCGACGGGCTGCTCCGGATGGTGGTGACCGACGACGGTCCCGGTGGGGCCGACCCGGCCGCAGGGACCGGCCTGCGCGGCATCCAACGGCGGCTCGCTACATTCGACGGGACCCTGACCCTGCACAGTCCGCCCGGCGGACCCACCGTCGTCACCATGGAGATCCCGTGCGCGTCGTCCTCGCCGAGGACCTCCACATCCTGAGGGATGGACTGGTCCTGCTCCTCGAAAGCCACGGCTTCACCATCGCCGAGGCCGTCGGCGACGGGCCGGCGCTGCGTGCCGCCCTGTCCCGGCACCGACCCGACGTGGCCATCGTCGACGTACGGCTGCCGCCGACCTTCACCGACGAGGGCCTCCAGGCGGCGCTGGCCGCCCGGCGGGACGTACCCGGCCTGCCGGTGCTGGTGCTGTCCCAGCACGTCGAGCAGCTCTACGCCCGGGAGTTGCTGGCCGACGGGGCCGGCGCGGTCGGCTACCTGCTCAAGGACCGCGTCCTGAACGCCGAGCAGTTCATCGACGCCGTACGCCGCGTCGCCTCGGGCGGCACCGCGATGGACCCCGAGGTGATCGCCAAGCTGCTGACGGCCGGGGGCACCGCCTCGCCCCTGGCCCGCCTCACGCCGCGCGAGCGCGACGTCCTCGAACTCATGGCCCAGGGACGTTCCAACGCCGCCATCTCGCAGCGCCTGTTCCTCAGCGAGAGTGCGGTGGGCAAGCACACCGCGAGCATCTTCGGCAAGCTCCAGCTCCCCCCGTCCTCCGACGACAACCGCCGCGTCCTCGCCGTCCTCGCCTACCTGAACGACGCCTGACAACCCGCCCCGCCCTCCCCGGCACGGCCCGCCACGCACCTGTGCGCACCGATCAGGCGAGCTGGTCCAGCGCCCGGGCGACGTTGTGCGCGACGATCGCGCGCATGCCGGCCCGGTCGGGGAAATCGCCGTCGAGCAGGCGTAGCGGACCCGCCACCAGCGACAGGTGCAGCGCGAGCCGGTAGAGGCACAGCCGGTCCTCGTCGAGACCGGCCACGGCCAGCGCCGGGTAGGCGTCGCCGAAACGCAACTCGAGGAAGGCGTGCTCCCACTCGACGTCGAGGAACATGGCGCCCTCGATGTCGACGAGCACCGGATGGTCGCGGTCGTCGACGAGCACGTGGTCCGGGCCGAGTTCACCGTGGATCAGGCCGTAGCGGGAACGGGGCGCCACGGCGGCGTACCGCTCGGCCAGGGTAGCGGCGAGACGGTCCCGCGCGGCGGCGATCCGCTCGACCCGGGCGGCGGCCTCGGACAGGTCCCGCAGCGCCCGGGCGAAGATGATCCGCTGCACCGCCCGGCCCGCCTTCGGGCCGTCGGACCCCGGGCGGCCGGACCCCGGGCGGCCGGACCCGGCTCGACGCCGGGCGTGCATTCTCCGGACGGCGTCACCGAGCCGAGCCAGCACCGCTTCGGCCCGTCGCGGGTCGCGCCAGCGCAGATCTTGCAGGGTGCCGCCCCGGACGTCCTCCACCACCGCCACCTCGCCGGGCAGCAGGGTCGCGGCGGGAGCGAGCAGCAGCCGGGGTACCCGCACCCCGGCAGCGGTGAACTCCCGGTGCGCCGCCGCGAACAGCCCCGCCCCGGTGGCGTGCCCGAACGGGTCGTCGGGTGCCGGTACCGCCTGCGCCGGCCAGTAGTCCTCCCTCGGATGCCACACGTAGGCGACGCCGGTGGATCCGTCGTCGAGGGTCAGCCGGTAGACGCCCTTCTTCGTGCCGCCCCTCAGCCGTTCGGCCGAGACCAGCACCCGCCCCCGCCCGAACGCCGCCCGCGCAACCGGCCGCAGGTCGTCGACCGTCAACCCCACCCGCACTCCACCCACCCACCCACCCACCCTCCCGACCGCCCCGCGCCCCGCGCCCCGCGCCCCGCGCCCGGGGATGGTCTGCGTCGATCATGCACTTGTCGCCCCGATTCATCCCGTACGTCCGATGTGCACGGGCCACAAGTGCATGATCGACGAGCGAGGCGGGGGGCGAGGCACGGCGGGGGTGGGGGGCGGGGGTGGGGGTGGTCAGGGTGTGACCAGGAGGCCGGAGAGCAGGACGCCTCGGGCCAGGTTGAGGACGCCGTCGCAGCCCGGGAAGCCGGTACGGATGCAGGCGCCGGCGGCCCGGCGGCCGAACAGGTACGGGGCGATGCTGTACGGGACGTCGGCGCTGACCGTCTCGCCGGTCTCGATGTGCACGAAGTCCAGCGGGACGTCGTCGGCCTTCACGTACTCCTGGAGGATGAAGCCGCCCCGCCCGACGGCGCGGGTCAGGCCGTCCCGCCACGCGTCGGCGTCGGTCTCCCGGCCGATCAGCACGTCCGTCCCGGCGGAGCCGTCGGCCGGCTTCGCCACCAGGCCGGCCTGGTCGGCCACCGCCCGGTCGAGCAGGTCGGCGGTGAGCGACCAGGTACGCGGCACGTACCGGTGCACCAGGTCCCGGTCCGTCACCGGCAGCGTGTCGGCGTCCTCCCACAGCCAGGCGAACGCGCGCTTGTTGGCGACCAGCCAGGCCGCCGTCGACACCCACATCGGCACCGTGCCCGCCGCGAGCCCCGCCGCCAGGGCGTCCAGCCCGGTGCTCGGGGTGACCCGGTTGGGCACGAAGAGCCGGAACACCCCGTCGACCGGGGCACCGTCGGCGACCAGTCTGCTCCGGCTGTCGAGCGTGACCTGGGAGACGGGCGCGACGACCAGGTCCAGCCCGAACGCGGCGGCCCGCTCGACCACCGGCGACAGCAGCCGGACGAACCGCTGCGGGTCGTCGAGTCCCGGGTACTCGGCGTCGAAGTCGACCAGCATGGCGACCCGGGCGCCGTCGGGCAGGCCGAGGCCGGCGCGGATCGCGGCGAAGCGCCGGTCCACCGCCGAGGGCGCCGCGGCCAGGCGGGCCCGGTCGGTGAGGCCGCGCCGCCGGTAGACGTCGACGAAGCGGCGCACCGTGGTGTCCGCGTCGAACGCCCCGCCGAGGCTGCTGTCGATGTTGTACTCCACGAACCGGGGCACCCCGTCGGAGAGCAGCACGTCCGGCCGGAACGCGTCGAGCAGCGCCGCGGTCAGCGGCTCGTCGTCGTCGAGCAGCCGGGTCTCGCCGTCGGGCACGTTCAGCAGCCGGCGCAGTTCCCCCGCCGTGCCGGCCCGCCGCCGGCACGCCTCGAAGATGAGCTGCGCGATCCGGTCGGAGACGGCGTTGAGCACGCCCAGCGACGTCTCGTCCATCACCGGCGGCCGGGCCAGCCGCCACTGCTTGTTGTACGTGGCCCGGCCGTCGAAGATCTCCCGCCAGGACCCGGCCCCGGCGGCCACCATCTCGGTGCGCAGCGGCGCGGGCAGGTCGAGCCATGCCCGCGCGGCGGAGGGCCAGCGGTAGTCGACGTCGTTCATCATCCGTCCTTCATGACGTGTTGGATGGCGGCCAGGAGCTGCTCGCGGCTCGGCTGCACGGCCCGGTCCAGCGCCGGGGCGAACGGCAGCACCGCGCCGTCGGGGCGGGTGACCCGGCGTGGCGGCGCGACCAGCCGCACCCGCTCGACCATGGTCGAGATGATCTCCCCCGCGATGCCGCAGGAACGGTTGGAGTCGTCCACCACCACCAGCCGCCCGGTGCGCGCCACCGACTCGGCGAGGGCGTCCCAGTCGAACGGGTAGAGCGTGCGCGGGTCGAAGACCTCCACCGACACCTCGTCGGCCAGCTCGTCGGCGACCGCGAGGGCGTCGTGCACCAGGTGCCCCACCGCGACGACGGTCACGTCGTCGCCGGGCCGGTGCACCCGGCCCCGGCCCAGCGGCACCGGTGCGAGCGCGGCCAGGTCCACGTCGGCGCGGACGTCCAACGCGCCGGCCGGGGCGAAGACCACCACCGGGTCGTCGCACCGCACCGCCGACACCAGCAGCCCGTACGCGTCGGCCGGGGTGGCCGGCACCACCGTGGTCACCCCGACGTGGGCGAAGAGGCTGTACGGGTGGTCGGAGTGCTGCCCCGCCCAGCCCGTCCGCGAACCGGAGCCCGGCACCAGGTACGTGACGGGTGCCGCGCACTGCCCGCCGGTCATCAGCGGGAACTTGTGCGCGTGGTTGACGATCTGCTCGAAGACGAGGAACAACAGCGACGGGATCTGGAACTCGACCACGGGTCGCATCCCGGCCAGGGCCGCTCCGGTGGCGAAACTGGTGAACGCCTGCTCCGACAGCGGGGTGTCGAGCACCCGCTCCGGGCCGAACCGCTTGAACAGCCCGGCGGTGACGTTCGAG
This sequence comes from Micromonospora sp. NPDC048170, assembly GCF_040652795.1. Lineage (NCBI taxonomy): Bacteria > Bacillati > Actinomycetota > Actinomycetes > Micromonosporales > Micromonosporaceae > Micromonospora > Micromonospora sp. NPDC048170. Next base: position 8,241 of record NZ_JBEZMR010000018.1, on the reverse strand, counting down.
GCGGCCACCCGGATGTCCTCGCCGAGCAGGAACACCGACTCGTCGCGGGCCAACTCGTCGGCGAGGGCCCGGGTGAGCGCCTTGCGGTAGGACAGTCTGGGCATCTAGCCACCTCCGGTGCGAGCGGTCAGCCCGCTGGCGTACAGGTGTGCCAGGGCGTCGGCCGGGTCCGGTTCCGCGCCGGCGAGCGCGAACCCGACGGCCGCCTCCAGCGTGGCCTCGACCTCGGCGTCCGCCCCGGCCCGTACGTCGGCGGGCAGTCGCCCACCCTGGATGTCCACCGGGTCGCGGGAGCGGCCCCGGGCGACCTCGTCGGGCGGGCGGTAGTCGAGGCGTACCGCGTGTTCGAAGGTGTGGTGGGCATCGAACCGGTAGGTCCGGGCCTCGATCAGCTCGGGGCCGCCGCCGGCTCGCATCCGGTCGACGGCGGCCCTCGCGGCGTCGCGTACCGCCTCGGGGTCCTGGCCGTCGACGACGGCGGCCGGGATGCCGAACGCGGCGGCCCGGCCGGGGATGCTGCCGGCGACCGCGCCCTCGACGGGCATGGTGGTGGCATAGCCGTTGTTCTCGCAGACGAACAGCACCGGCACCCGCCACAGCGCGGCCAGGTTGAACGCCTCCAGCAGCATCCCCTCGTTGACCGCGCCGTCGCCGAAGAAACTCACCCCGACCGTGTCGGCGCCCCGGCGGCGGCGCGCCCACACCGCGCCGGTGATGATCGCCCCGGACGCGCCGACGATGGCGTTGGCGCCGAGCACGCCGACCCCGAAGTCGGCGGCGTGCATCGAGCCGCCCCGGCCGGCGTTGAGGCCGGTGACCCGGCCGCACAGCTCGGCGAGCATCCGGGCCGGATCGGCGCCCTTGGCGAGCACGTGCCCGTGCCCCCGGTGGGTGCCGGCGACGACGTCGTCGGCACCCAGGGCGGCGCACACCCCGGCGGCGATCCCCTCCTGCCCCAGGTACGGGTGGATGCCGCCCACGATGTGCCCGGAGCGGACCAGCTCGATGGCCCGCTCCTCGAAGCGGCGGATCAGCCGTACCGTCCGGTAGAGCCGGACCGGGTCGGCGTCTGTCACCGGTCGCGCCCCGCCTTGACCTCGGCGAGGATGTCGTCCCAGAGCTGGGCGCGGGCGGCGAGCGCGGTGTTGACGGTGTCGGCGCACTCCTGCCACCTGGCGTCGTCGTCGCCGCACAGGTCGGCGAGCATCTGCATCGCCATCGGGGTGTGCTGCTCGCCGTCGACCTCGATGTGCCGCTCCAGGTAGTCGACGAACGTGTTCAGCCGCCGGCTGCGCTCGTTGACCGCGACGACCTGGGTGAACATGTCGGGGATCAGGTCCTCCCGGCCGAAGGCGAAGGCGGCGGCCTGGCAGTGCACCGGGGTCGTCTCGATGATCCGCCAGGTGGTGCCGGCAAACGCCGCCGACGGTGCGGGCACGCCGGCGGCGGCCAGCGACTCGGTCACCGGCCGGCCGGCCCGCAGCAGGTCGACCAGCTTCTCCACGGCCGTGGTGTCGGCGCCGGCCTCCCGCATGCCCCGCACGTACAGCTCGAAGTGGCTGATGTAGCCGTCGCCCAGCTCGTCGCTCTCCTCCACCATCACGATGTCGTTGATCAGGCGGCGGCTGGCCGTGGGACCGGTCGGGATCCACGGGACGGTGACGCAGGTGAGCTGCCGCTGCAACGACGTCAGCAGCGACATGAAGTCCCAGACGGCGAAGACGTGGTGCTCCATGAAGGTGACCAGCGCCTCGTGGGTGTCGAGGGCGGCGTAGAGCGGGTGCCGGACAACCGCCTCGCGGCGCTCGCTCACCGCCTTCTCCAGCCGCTCGATGCCCGGGTGCGTCTTCCCCCAGTCGTACCGTGACATGTCAGCCTCCCTGTGGGGCGCGGTGGCGCCAGATGACCGGGCAGTACTCGGGATCCGCGTAGTCCGGCCGCCCGTCGGGGGTGCGGCGGACCAGCACGTCGTGGTTGTACGCGGCGAGGGCGCCGTCGGAGAGCGGATACTCCCGCCAGGCGTTGTCGCCGTCCTGCAGGTGCAGCGAGATCGCCCGGCGCGGGCGGCCGCTGACGTTGGCGCCGCTGCCGTGGTAGGTGCGGCAGTGGTGGAAGCTCACGTGTCCTTTGGGGATCACCATCGGCACCTTGCGGATCCGCACGCCGTTGTGGGCCGCGTTCTCGGCGAGCATCTCCTCCAACTGGTCGCGGTCGCGCTCGGCGAAGTGCCGCACCACCGTGTCGTCGGCGCCGATCTCCGTCCAACGGTGCGAGCCGTCGACCATGGTGATGGTGCCCATCTCCTCGCCGCAGTCGTGCAAGGGGATGAACGCGGTGAGCATGTTCTCCGACGACGAGGACGCCCAGTAGTGCTTGTCGAAGTGCCAGGGCACGATGTTCGACGGCTCGCCGGAGACCGGCGGTTTGTAGATCAGCGTGGACTGGAAGATCCGGATCTCGGTGGCCCGGGCGAGCCGGGCGGCGACCGCGCCGATCAGCGGCTTGCGCAGGATCGCCCCGAGCCCGTCGTGCTCGTGGTGGACGTAGTCGTTGTGTCGCTGCACCGGGCCCTTCGACGGGTCCCAGTAGGCGAGCCTCGGCGGGCGCACCGGCAGGCGGCGGTCCCGCTCGCCGGCGTAGTAGCGGTCGGAGGCAGCCGTGAGGGCGTCCACCTCGTCGTCGGTGAGCAGCTTCTTCGACAGGTACCAGCCGTGCGCGGCGTAGAACGCCACGTCCTCGTCGGAGGGGAGCAGTGCCTCCTCCTCCGCGGTCAGCGTCGGCTCGAACTCGATCGTGGTCACGTCCGCACCTCCTGCGGTGTCACGGCCGCGACGGTGGGGGTCGCCCCCGCCGCGGCCAGTTCCCGTTCCTTGGCCTCGTAGAGCGCCCTGATGTTGCCGCTGCCGAAGGTCCGTGCCCCGCGCCGCTCGATCAGCTCCAGGAAGAGGGTGCGGCGCACGTGCAGGGACTCGGTGAAGATCTGCAGCAGCTGCCCGCCGTGGTCGCGGTCGACGAGCACGCCCAGGTCGCGCAGCCGGTCCAGCGGCACGTCCACCGGGCCGACCCGCGCCTCCAGGGCGTCGTAGTAGCTGGCGGGGGTGCCGGCGAAGCGCACGCCCCGGTCGGCGAGGGTGGCGACCGCGGTGACGATGTCGTCGGTGCGCAGCCCCAGGTGCTGCACCCCGGCACCGACGTGCTGGTCGAGGAAGGCGTCGAGCTGCCCCGCCCGGCGGGAGCGGTCCGGCTCCAGCAGCACCAGGGTGACCCGCCCCGAGGGGCTCTGCACCACCGTGGAGTTCATCGCCTGCCCGGCGACCTCGACGCGCTCGGCGAAGATCTCCGCGAACCCGAACACGTCCCGGTAGTACCGGACCGTCTCGTCGAGCTGCCCGGGCGGCAGGCAGACCGCCAGGTGGTCGATCTCGGCGAGCAGCTTGCCGCCGCCGTCCGGGGACGTCATCTCGACCGCCCCGGGCAGGAACTCGCCGGGGTCGCCGCGCCGGGACACGAGTCGGTGCAGCACGTCGCCGAAGCCACCCACCTCGGCGGTGACCACCTCCGCGTCCGCGCCGCCGAAGGTGGTCGGCGGCCTCACCCCCGCCGCTCCCCGGCGCACCAGTTCGGCGTACGCCCCGGCGACGTCGTCGACCTCCAGCGCCACCACGGCGACGCCGTCACCGTGCCGCTGCACGTACCGCGACGCCGGGTGCTCGGCGGTGAGCCCGGTGGTGAGCAGCACCCGGATGTCCGCCTGGCACAGCAGCAGCGACCGCTGGCCGGCCAGCCCGGTCTCGGGGCCGCCGTGGCCGCGCAGTTGGAGGCCGACCGCGCGGTCGAAGTAGAAGGCCGCCTGCCGGGCGTCCCCGACGAAGAGTTCGATGTGGTCGATCCCACGGATGTCCATGTCCTCAGCCCTTTCCACGGTTCCCCCGTGGTTGCCGTCCGGGCGGTCCCGCCCGGGGTGGAGCGTGGTCAGCCCCTCGGCCGGGCGGCCCGTGCGAGCAGCAGGCTCACGTTCTGGCCGCCGAAGCCGAAGGAGTTGGTCAGCGCGTACCCGGTGTCCGTCGCCCGTGGCTCCTTGCGGACGTGGTCCGCCCGGCAGGCCGGGTCCGGGTCGTCGAGGTTGTGCGTCGGCGGCAGCAGGCCCCGGCCGAGCGCCAGCGCGGTGGCCGCCGCCTCCAACACCCCGGAGGCGCCGAGCAGGTGGCCGGTGAGCGCCTTGGTGGAGCTGACCGGCACACCACCGTCACCGAACACCTCGGTCAGCGCCGTGGTCTCGGCGATGTCGCCGAGTTTCGTGCCGGTGCCGTGCGCGTTGACGTAGCCGACCCGCGCGGCGGGCACGCCGCCGCTGGCCAGGGCCCGCCGCATGCACTCCGCGGCGCCGGCTCCGTCGGGGCGTGGGGCGGTCGGGTGGTACGCGTCGGTGGTCGCCCCGTACCCGGCGACCTCGGCGTAGGCGGTGGCCCCCCGGGCGGCGGCGTGTTCGGCGCGTTCCAGCACCAGCAGGGCCGCGCCTTCGGCGAGGACGAACCCGTTGCGGCGGGCGTCGAACGGCCGGCTCGCCGCGGTCGGGTCGGCCCAGCCCCTGGCGAGCGCCCGGGCGTTGCCGAAGGTGTCGGCGAACGTGGGGAACAGCGGCGCCTCGCTGGCCCCGCAGAGCACCACGTCGGCCTCCCCGGCGCGGATCAGCCGGACCGCGTCGGCGACCGACTGGGCGCCGGAGGCGCAGGCGGTGCCGACCGACGAGGTGTAGCCGCGGATGCCGTACCGGATGGCGATCCGGGCCGCCGGCATGTTCGGCAGGATGCCGGTGAGCAGGTACGGGCTGACCGCCGCCCGGCCGCGCCCGGCGCGGGCCAACACCTGCGACTCCAGGGTGGACATCCCGCCGACGCCGCCGACGATCACGCCGGTGCGGCCCGGGTCCACGTCCCGGCCCACCTCGATGCCGGCGTCGGCGAGCGCGTCGGCAGCGGTGAGCAGGGCGAGCACCACGATCCGGTCCAGCACTCTGGTCTCCGGCCCGGTGGCGACGGTGCGCGGGTCGATCTCCGGGAGCACCCCGGCGACCTCCAGCGACTCGGCGGCGGGGTGCCCGGACGGCGGCCGGGCCAGCCCGGACCGTCCGGCGCAGAGCGCGTCGAAGGTGGCGTCGACGCCCCGGCCCACGGGGGTGAACAGCCCCATCCCGGTGATGACGGCGGTCATGACGGCGCCTCGCTGAGATACCGCTCCCGCAGCACCACCTTGCGTACCTTGCCGGTGACGGTGACCGGGATGTCGGCGGAGCGCACCGGCACGACCCGGCGCAGGGTCGCGCCGACGTCCGGGCCGAGCGCGGCCCGGACCCGCCCCGTGCGGTCGTCGTCCTCGTCGGCACCGGCGGCGAGTTCCAGCAGCACGTCGGTGACCACCCCGCCGGCCCCCGAGGTGATCACCACGGTGCAGTCGGTGACGTCCGGGCAGGCGGCGAGGACCCGCTCCTCGGACAGCGCGGTGTAGAACCACCGCCCGTCGCCCGCGTCGACCGCGTCGACGGCCCGGTCCAGGTGGTGGTAGCGGCCGTCGGCGTCGGCGTACACCAGGTCGCCGGTCAGGTACCAGCCGCGCTGGCGGGAGCGGTACGTGGTGACGGAGTCGTTCCAGTACCCGCGGAACAGCGACGGCGAGTCGACACCGAGCCAGCCCACCTCGCCGGTCGGCACCGGGTCGCCCCCGGCGTCGAGCACGGCGACCTTCGCGAACTGGTAGGGCCGGCCGACGCAGCGGCCGTACCGGTCGGTGTCGACGCGGTGCGTGATGTGGAACAGGGAGTGTCCCATCTCGCTGGAGCCGAGCCCGTCGATGAAGACCGAGCCCGGCACCCGGGTGGTCCCCTCCCGGGTCACCACGTTGCGGGAGCCGACCGCGACCAGCCGGCGTACGTGCGGTTCGTGCGAGCAGTCGCCGGTGTTGAACCACAGCGCCACCGAGTCCAGGTCGTACGCGGCCAGATCGAAACGGGCCAGCTCCGCCCAGGTCACCGAGAACCCGAACACCCCGTCGGGGCGCCAGCGCTGGATCGCGTCGAGCACCCGGTCCCCACCCTGGTCGGACAGGAGCAGCATCTCGGCCCGGTTGCCGAGGGCCTGGTTGACCATGAGCACGGTGGCGGTGTGCGGGGCGGGCAGCGCGTTGAGGATCCGGCCGGTGCCCTGCGCCTGCGGCATGGCGAGCAGGTGCCGGGTGGCGGCGAACAGGCTCGCGTGCGAGTGCAGCACCGCCTTGGGCACCCCGGTGGTGCCGGAGGTGTGGGTGATGACGACCGGGTCGTCGGCGTGGTGCCGGTACTGCTCCGGCGCGGCGGCCGGGTCGCCGGTGCCGGCCTCGGCGGGCGTGCCGAGCACCGGAACGCCGAGATCCTGGCCGGCCAGCAGGGCACGGTGCGCGTCGTCGGCGAGCACCCCGACGCCGCGCAGCCGGCGGACGTACTCGGCCGCGATCTCGGGACGGAGCCTGCCGTTCATCAGCGCCGGGATCGCGCCGAGCCGGGTCAGCGCGAGGAAGCTGAGCACCATGTCGGCGGCGTCGGTGGCCCAGACGGCGACCGGGTCGCGGGGCTTGACGCCCCGCTCGTGCAGCCAGGCGGCGCGGGCGGCGACCCGCTCGTCGAGCCGGCCCAGCGTGAGCGGACGCCCGGTCGGGTGGCCGTCCACGGCGGTGTCGAAGGTGAGGCCCGGCCCGGCCGGGTCGGCGCCGTGCGCCAGCACCCGGGCCAGCACGTTGCCGGCACCGATCCGCTCGTCGGCGGCCAGCACCCCGCGCAGTCCCCTGCTCCTCATGGTGCGTCTCCTCCCCCCAGCAGCACCGCGACGGCTCGGGCTTCGGGCTGTCCGCCCGGCACCCGCGCACCGCCGTCGTCGGATGCCTGTTCGATCAGGATCAGCAACGCCCGGTCGGCGTCGCCGTCGTGCAGCAGCAGGTCGGCCTCGGCGGTCCCCGCGGCGCGCGGTTCACCGGTGGGCGCGAGGCAGAGCACCGGCCCGCCCAGCCCCCAGCGGGCGGCCACGTGCCCGGCCACGCTGTTGGGCACCGACTGGAAGAAGAACAGCGGCCCGGGCCGCCCGCCGGCGGCGACCGTCGCGCGCACGTGCGCCGCGCTGGCCCGGTCCCCGGCCGCGCTGACCAGCACGACCGCGGTCCGTTCGCCGTCGGGGGCCGGCCGCCGCCCGTACGCCCGGGTCAGGCAGCGCTCGGCGACCGCCGCGACCAGGGGCGGGAAGCTGGAGTGCACGTACCCGGGCACCGGCGGTGGCGCGCCGTCGCCCGGCTCGGGCCAGGCCGCCTCGGCCAGCACGGTGAGGCGGGCGGCGGCGTGCCCGGCGGACGCGGTCATGCCGCACCGACCAGCAGCGCGGTGTTGGCGCCGCCGAAGGCGGCGTTGAGGCTCAGCGCGTACCCGGTGGCGGCGGGCCGGGGCGCGTCGCGGACGACGTCCAGCGGGCAGGCCGGGTCGGGGCCGAGCCAGCCGGCGTTGACGGGCAGTTTCCCGTGCCGCAGGGCGAGCACGGTCACCACCAGCTCCAGCAGGCCGGAGGCCTCCAGGGCGTGTCCGTGCAGCGCCTTCGTGGAGCTGACCGGGATGCGTGCCGCCGCCGCGCCGAGCGCGGTACGCAGTGCCGCCGCCTCGGCGGCGTCGCTGTGGCCGGTGCCGGTGGCGTTGGCGTTGACGTACCCGATCGCCTCCGCCGTGAGGCCGGCCCGGCGCAGCGCCGCGGTGACCGCGCGGGCCAGGCCGCGTCCGCCCGGCTCGGGCTGGCAGGGGTGGAAGGCGTCCCCCGCCCGGCCCCAGCCGAGCAGGTCGGCGACCGCCCGTCGGGCAACGGTCCGCGACTCCAGCACCACCGCGGCGACGCCGTCGCCGAGCAGCAGCCCGGTGCGGCCGGCGCTGAACGGGCGCACCGCGCCGTCGGTGGCGAGGGCGCGACCGGCGTCGAAGAGCGCGTACTGGTCCGGCTCCACCAGGTAGCCCGCGGCCACCACCGCCCGGGTCACGTCGCCGCGGCGGATCAGGGCCGCGGCGTCGGCGACCGCGCTGCTCGCCGAGACGCAGGCGGTGGTGTACGCCCGGACCGGGCCGGTGAGCCCCGTCCGGATGGCCAGCCCGGTGGCGAGCGCAGGCACGGCCGCACCGCCGTGCACGGCCAGCAGCAGGGCGGTGCCGGCCCGGCGGCCGGCGACGAGCCCGGCGTCCCGGCA